>JAADEW010000050.1 GCA_013153205.1 Deferribacteres bacterium
CCGTAGCCTTCCCTTACGGTTCCGCCGGTGAGCCTTTCAAATTCCTCTGCCACCTCAACGGGAAGAGGTGCTCCTCCGGAAAGGCAGAAGCTCACCGAGGAGAGGTTTACCTTGTGTTCCGATGCGTATTTGTTGATGGCCACATAGATGGTGGGAACTCCGGGTAGAAGGGTAACTCTGTATTTTTCTATGAGCTTGACCACCCTTTCCACCTCAAACCTCGGCTCAAGCACAAGCATTGCTGAAAGGTATATGCCCACGTTCATCCCGACGGTCATGCCGTAAACGTGGAAGAATGGGAGAACGCACAGCACCACCTCTTTCCCCGGCTGAAGCTTGTAAGCCCATTTAGCCACCTGAATGGTGTTGCATACAAGATTTTTGTGGGTGAGCATGGCGGCTTTGGCAAGCCCCGTGGTTCCACCGGTGTACTGAAACACTGCAACGTCTTCTTCAGGGTTTACCTCAACCTCTTGGGGCTTTTTACTGCCCTTTGACAGCTCTCCGAAATCCCTTATATCCGCTCCTTTGGGAAAATCTGGTTTGGGGTTTTTTGCGGCTTTCAGGGGAAACAGAAGGTTGAGTGGAAAGGGCAGAAAGTCCTTCATTTTCGCCACTATCAGGGTCTTTATCTTTCCCTTTTTCACCAGCTCCGAAAACTTGTAAGCCAGAAGGTCAAGGGTGATGGCAACATCCGCTTCACAGTCGTCTATGAGAAGCTCAAGCTCCCTTTCCGTGTACAGGGGGTTAAGCTGTGCCACTATGGCGCCTATCTTTACCGTGGCATAGTAGGCTATGGGATAGGCGGGGCAGTTGGGAAGAAGAAGGACGATTCTGTCTCCCTTTTTTATCCCTATCTCCTGAAGGGAAGCCGCAAAAGTGAGGGTTTTCTCGTAAAATTCTTTATAGCTCATCTTTTTGTTGTAAAAGACGATAGCGGTGTTGTCGGGATATTCGCTGTAAGCCCTTTCCAGAAGCCAGAAGAGATTTGTGTTGGGATATTCTAAAGAAGGCGGTATCTCCGGAGGGTAGAACTTGAGCCAGGGTTTTGATAGGTATGGACTTTCAGAAGTGCTTCCCATGACTGCCTCCTTTAGGGCTGGAAGTCTTTAAGGGTTAAGCCGCTGTTAATCTTCACATTGGTGCACACAAGCTTGTAAACAAGGCCGTCTTTTGCGTATCTTTCCCATTTAACGGGAAATCCTGTGGAGTCAAAGAATAGCTTCTCCTTCACTATGTCCTGAAATATCGGGGTATCTGTCTTCAGCTCAACAACCGTGTAGTCTCCTTCTTTATAGACCCTGCAGGGCTTGCCCTTTTCAAGGTATGCCTTTGCCGTGTTCAGGATGTATCCGAAGCTGGTTTCGTAAACCTTAACCCCTCTTATGGAGGTCACCTTTTTGGCTGAGGGGTCAAAGGTTCTGCAGACGGTAAAGAGGACTTTCTTACAGCCTTTGACCTTGTTCTTGTTGGGGTCGTAGAAGACCTTTGCCCCTTTGCTTTTTCCCTTGAGGACCTTCATATAGACATAGTTGGGCTTCATGAACTTATACTCGTAAACCCTTTCGTCCTCTTTCTTCCCTGCTCTGTTGTAGGTGTAAAGCTGGCAGGAGTAGTCTTTGACATCCTCCCACTTCTTCAAAGCGTCGCTGATGATGGATGTGCACTCCTGAGCAAACAGGACGCCTGCAAAAGCCAAAATACAGATAATTGATAACAAAGCCTTTCTGGTGCTCATGATACCTCCCTGCTCTTTATTTGGGGGCGGAGCCTTCCGCCCCCTTCAAAAATTAGAAACAGTATTTCTCTTCCTCGCACACCTTGCCGGCAATGGTGCGGATGAGCTCCACGATGTTTGCAGGCACATACCAGCGGGTGAGCTTTCTCACTATGGAAAGCTGGGCTCTCAGTGTGTCTCCCGTCTCCGTGGCACAGAGGGCTTTAGTTGCGTATAAGGCCATCCTGGGGAAGGCTTCTGCGAAGTAGTATCTGGTCATGGCGGCCTGGTATTTCGCCTTCTCTTCCCCCTGTTCCTCGGCAATCTTCTGAGCCCTTAAAAGGGCGCTTTCCATGGCGTAAAGCTCAATAACCATGTCGGCAAGGTTTTCCACCACAATCTGCTCGTGTCTCAGCTTGTCTTTGAACTTCTGAGTCGCAATGCCTGCCACCATGAGTATCAGCTTCCTTGCCATTTCAACGGCAAGCTTCTCTTCCGCCAGGAATCCGGGTTTCAGGAGGCTCATGGGCATGAGGGTCATAATCTCTTTGCCCACCTGAGTTGCCGCCTGAACCAGCGGTAGCTCACCCTTCATGGCTTTTCTGCCAAGCATTCCCACGATAACCAGCCTGTTTATCTCGTTGGTTCCCTCAAATATTCTGTTTATCCTTGAGTCTCTGTAAGCCCTTGCCGCGGGATATTCCTCGGTGTAGCCGTAGCCGCCGTATATCTGGACCATGTCGTCCACTATGGTGTCCAGTATTTCAGAACCGAAAATCTTGAGGATGGAACACTCCACAGCGTATTCGCCGATGGCTTCTATGGGGCTTCTGTCGGAAAGCTCGGTGAGTCCTGCGTCAAGAAGCCCTGCAGTTCTGTAAGCGGCGGATTCCAGAACCCAGGCTCTGGTTGCCATTCTCGCTATCTTCTCCTTCACCATGTCAAAGGAGGATATGGGCCTTCCGAACTGCTGTCTCTGATTGGCGTATCTCGTGGCTTCCTCAAGAGCGTATTTGGAGTTGCCCACACACGCCATTCCAAGCTTGTATCTTCCGATGTTGAGGATGTTGAAGGCGATGAGGTGGCCCTTACCTATCCAGTCCTCTCCGCCCAGCAGGTTCTCTTTGGGCACCTTTGCGTTGTCAAAGTAGAGGGGGCATGTGGACGAGCCGCGGATGCCCATCTTGTGCTCTTCTGGACCCACAGAAAATCCTTCCGTATCCCTTTCAACGATAAAAGCCGCATGGTGTTCGCCATCAACCTTGGCATAGACTATAAACACGTCGGCAAATCCTGCGTTGGTGATGAACTGCTTGGAGCCGTTTAGGACCCAGTAATCCCCTTCAAGGGTGGCTTTTGTCTTGATGTTCATGGCGTCGGAACCGGCATTGGTCTCGGTGAGGGCATAGGCGGAAATCATCTCTCCCGTGGCAAGTTTGGGCAGGTATTTCTCTTTCTGCTGTTCGGTTCCGAAATAGACTATGGGCAGGGTTCCTATTCCCGTGTGAGCCATGATGGTGGTTGCAAAGGAGCCCTGCCCGAAACATATCTTTTCGGAGATGAGCATGGCGCTTATCTTGTCAAGCCCAAGTCCTCCGTATTCTTCAGGCACTTCTGCACCTAAAAGCCCCAGCTCACCTGCCTGTTTGAAAAGGGCAATCTGCACATCGTAGTTCTTGTTTTCAATCTCGTCGCTTTTGGGAAGGACCTCTTTTCTGACAAAGTCTTCCGCCGTTTTGGCGAACATCCTCTGCTCTTCTGTAAACTCTTCAGGTATAAAGACTTCAGAAGGCTGTGTCCCCTCAACGAGGAAGTAGCTCCCCTTTTTGAAGTAGCTCATCTTCTTACCTCCTTAATGTTTTTAAACCATCTCAAATACGCCGGCAGCACCCATACCACCGCCTATGCACATGGTCACCAGTCCGTATTTACCACCGCGCCTTTTGAGCTCGTGCAGAATCTGAACGGTGAGCTTGGCGCCTGTGCATCCCAGCGGATGGCCCAGCGCTATGGCACCGCCGTTTACGTTGATTCTGTCTGTAAGCTCTTCCCATCCCAGAAGCTTAATGCACGCCAGGGACTGGGCGGCGAAGGCTTCGTTAAGCTCTATCAGGTCCATGTCCTCCGCTTTTAATCCCGTTATTTTCAGCACCTTGGGAACGGCTACCGTGGGACCTATTCCCATCACATCGGGGTCAACTCCACCCACGGCATATCCTTTGAACACGGCTATGGGCTTGATGCCGAGCTCAGCGGCTTTCTTGTCCGACATTACCACCACTGCCGCCGCCCCGTCTGACATCTGGGAGGAGTTTCCTGCAGTCACCGTTCCCTTCCCGGGAGGGGTAAATGCCGGTTTCAGCTTGGCAAGGGATTCAAGGGTTGTGTCCGGCCTCACTCCTTCGTCCACCTTGAACTCCACCTCTTCAGCCACGGTTTTCCCGTCGGGAAGATTCCTCAGCACCTTGGTCTTTACAGGCACAATCTCTTCCTCAAAGAGCCCTTCCTTTATGGCTTTTGCCGCCTTCATGTGGGACTGGTAGGCGAACTGGTCCTGCTCTTCTCTGGAGATGTTGTATCTTTTAGCCACCACTTCGGCTGTGATACCCATTGCCATGTAGAGTTCGGGATAGGTTTCCATGACATCGGGGTTGGGTGCCTGTTTGAGTCCACCCATGGGAATCATGCTCATAGACTCTGTTCCGCCGGCAATCACCACGTCTGCAAAACCGCACATCACCTTTTCGCACGCTATTGCTATTGACTGAAGGCCGGAAGAGCAGAACCTGTTTATGGTCATGCCGGGAACGGATGTGGGAAGCCCTGCTTTGATGAGGGCAATTCTCGCCACGTTCATGCCCTGTTCCCCTTCGGGGAAGGCACATCCAAGTATAACATCGTCCACCATTTCGGGTTCAATTCCCGCTCTTTTCACCGCTTCTTTTATCACAACGGCGGCGAGGTCGTCGGGTCTTGTATCTTTCAGCGTTCCTTTAGGTGCTTTCCCAACGGCTGTTCTTACCGCTGCTACAATAACTGCATCTCTCATGACTTCACCTCTCTGATTACAAATTTTTAATTTCTAAGCGGTCTGCCCGTTGTGAGCATGTGCTGGATTCTTTCCTGTGTCTTGGGTTCTCCGCACAGGGAGAGGAATCCTTCCCTTTCAAGGTCAAGGATTTCCCACTCGTTCATAACGGTTCCGGGAAGCACATCCCCACCGGTGAGGACCTTGGCTATGGTCAGGGCTATCTTGGCGTCGTGCTCGGAAATCCAGCCGCCCCACTTCATGTTGTCAACGAGCATTTTCAGGTATGCGTATCCGTCTCTTCCGGTCATCTTTACCTTTTTGACTCTCGGCGGTTTAAACCCTTCCCTTACGAGGTTGAGCACCACCTGCTTCGCCTCGTATATGAGGTAATCGCGGTTGATGCTGATGGAATCGCACTCGCCGAGGAAGCCTATCTTTTTTGCCTCGTAAGCTGAAGAGGAGACCTTTGCCATGGCGATGGTCTCAAAGGCTCTTCTTAAGTGGGGGAATGGGTCAACCACCACGCCTCTCGGAAGCCCTTTGGGAACGTATTTGTCAACCACCCTTAACAGCATCTCCTTTGTTCCGCCGCCTGCAGGAAGAAGCCCCACACCAACTTCAACCAGACCCATGTAGAGCTCTGCGTGAGCCCTTATCCTGTGGCAGTGAAGGCAGAACTCACATCCGCCGCCCACAGTGATGTTGAAAGGTGCGGCGACCACCGGTTTCTCAAAGAGCTTCAGGGACATGGTGGCTTTCTGGAAGGCTCTCACCATGTAGTCAATCTCTTCCCATTCTTCCTCCTGTATCGCCATGAGAAGAAGTGCCAGATTAGCTCCTGCCGAGAAGTGCTCTCCCTGATTGGCGATGACCAGCCCTTCAAAGTTCTTTCTGACCTCTTCCAGCGCTTCGTCAACCATCTGAAGTATGCCGGGACCGATGGCGTTCATCTTGGTGTGGAACTCGAGGCAGGCAACGCCGTCTCCCAGGTCAATAAGGGATGCATCGGCGTTCTCTTTGACCACGGCACCGGCTTTTTTGAGCTTTGAGAGGATAATGACTTCCGGTCTGGTTGCCAGCTCTTTGTAGGAATTGGTTTCAAAGTCCCAGTAGTAAGTTTTCACGCCTTCCTCTTTGTAGAAGCTCTCTCCGCCGGCTTCCAGCATCTTTTTAACCTTTTCGGGCACCTGCATGCCCTCTTTCTCCATTCTTTCAACGGACTTTCTTACGCCTATGGCATCCCATATCTCAAAGGGACCGAGCTCCCAGTTGAAGCCCCACTTCATGGCGTTGTCTATCTGGACGATGTCGTCTGCTATCTCCGGGATTCTGTTGGCGGAGTATATGAGGAGCGCCGCTATAGACTTCCACACGAACTCTGAGCCCTTGTCTTTGCCGTAGCACATGATTTGCAGGCGCTTTCTCACGTCTTCTTCCGTCTTTGCCATTTCCAGGGACGGGAAGCTCACCTTTTTGACGGGCCTGTATTCAAGGGTTTCTATGTCAAGAACGAGCCTCTCCTTTTTGCCGCCTTCACCCTTTACCTTTTTGTAGAAGCCCTGCCCGGTTTTGTCTCCAAGCCAGCCGTTTTCCACCATCTTTTTAAGCCACTCCGGGGGATTGAAAATTTCGCGCATTTCGTCGTTGGGGGCGTTTTCGTAAACATTGAGGGCCACATGATAAAGCACATCTATACCCACCATGTCCGCCAGCCTGAAGGTTGCCATCTTGGGCCTTCCAATGGCTTTTCCGGTCAGTGCGTCCACCTCTTCTATGGTGAGTCCCATCTCCTTCATGAGCTTGAGGGTGTACATCATGCCGAAAACGCCGATTCTGTTGGCGATGAAGTTGGGGGTGTCTTTTGCATAGACGATACCTTTGCCGAGCACCCTTTCTCCGAAGTCCGCCACGAACTCCACCACTTCAGGAAGGGTGTCCCTGCCGGGTATTATCTCAAGCAACTTCATGTATCTTGGAGGGTTGAAGAAGTGCATGCCGATGAAGTGTTTTCTGAAGTCTTCGGACCTGCCCTCTGCAATGGCGTTTATTGAGATACCGGATGTGTTTGTGGCAACGATGCTTCCCTGTTTTCTGAACTTTTCCACATTTTCAAAGAGGCTTCTCTTTATATCCAGCCTTTCAACCACCGCTTCAATGATGAGGTCGCAGTCAGAGATTTTGTTCATGTCGTCTTCAAAGTTTCCAATCTCAATAAGCTCTGCAAATTCCTTGAGGTAGAAAGCGGGGGGCCTTGCCTTGAGGGCTCTCTCCAGCCCTGCCCTTGCTATGGCGTTTCTGTCTCCCTCTTTTGCGGGAATGTCAAGGAGAACCGTGGGAATACCCACATTGGCGAAGTGTGCCGCTATGGCGGCTCCCATTACGCCTGCTCCCAGCACTGCTGCCTTTTTAACTTTATAACTCATCACACACCTCCTTTAATTCCTTGGTAAAAGAGTCCAAAGATTTCGTCTGCCACCTCCGGCAGTTTAAACCTCTTCTTAAGCACCCAGATGGTCACCATCTCGTCCATCATTCCCAGAAGAGCCCGGGCCGCTATCCTTGAGTTTAAATTCTCTCTGAATTCACCTTTCTCCTTTCCCTCCTCTATCACCTCCTCCATGACTTTTAGGTAAGCCTTCAGCTCCGGTGCACTTCCCCCCCGCATGAAAGCACTGCACGCCCTCAATTCAATCTGAAGGAGCTGGGCAAAGTGAGGGTCTTCCTCAAGGCTTTTGAAGTGGAGCTTTATGAGCTCTGCAAGCTTCTCTTTTGCCGTTGAGCACTCTTTCAGCCTCTGTTTCAGCTTTTCAAGCCAGTCGCCGAATCTTTCCTTGAAGATGGAGAGAATCAGGTCCTCTTTGCTGTCAAAGTAGATGTAAATGGTGCCTTCGGCTATGCCGGCGAGCTTTGCTATGTCAGCTATTCTCGCTGTGTGAAAGCCCTTTTCTGCGAAAACCCTCTCCGCGGCTTTCAGTATCTTTTCCCTTTTGCTTTTCCTTTCCTTTTTCCTGAGCCTTGAAGTGGTTTTGGATGCCATCGCCCTCTCCTATATAAATGAGTGAGTGCTCACTCACTAACAAATAAATTGTGGTTTGTCAAGGATGGGGTGACTCTTGAGGTTTGCGGTGGTTGTAGTTATAATTTTGCTAAAATGGTTAAATTAGGAGAAAAACCGTTTTATAAATACTGTCCCTTTTGCGCCTCGCCTCTGGTGGTTGAGGAAAGGGGAGGCAGGCTCAGGCCTGTCTGTAAGGCGTGTGGTTTTGTGCAGTATCTCAATCCCACCGTTGGTGTTGCCGTTATAGTCCTTGATGGGGACAGAATACTTCTGGGAAAACGGGCGAGGGAACCGGGTAAGGGCAGGTGGTGTATCCCCTGCGGTCATGTGGAGTGGGGAGAGGATGTGAGGGATGCCGCCGTGAGGGAGTTTGAGGAGGAGACGGGCTTAAAAGTGGAGCTGGAGGCTGTTTTTGATGTGCTTTCAAACTTCCACAATCCGGAGCACCTCACCGTTGGGGTGTGGTTTATGGGCAGGGTTGTTGGAGGGAAGCTTTCCGCAGGGGATGACCTTTCTGATGTGGGGTTTTTCTCCGTGTTTGGTCCTGAGGTTGAGCTTGCTTTTCCCACAGACGAGATGGTGATAGGGAAGTTGAGAAAGCTTTTCAAAAAGCGATTTTAGTGCTATTCTTTCTCAAATCCTTTTGAAGGAGGGCAGTGATGAAGATGCTACTTGCAGGTGAGTGGGTTGACAGGGACGAAAAGATAGAGGTGAGGAATCCCTACGACAACTCTCTTATAGATACCGTTCCAAAAGCCACCAGGGAAGATGTGGAGAAGGCGGTTTCTGCGGCTAAGAAGGGTCAGAAGGACATGGCGGCTCTTTCCGCTTACGAGCGGTATGAGATTCTCATGAAGGCGGCTGAGATAATGGAGAGGAGAAAAGAGGAGCTTGCCACCGTGGTATCCAAGGAGGTGGGCAAGACCATAAGAGAAGCCCGGGGAGAGATAGCAAGGGCTCTTCAGACCCTTACCCTCTCTGCGGAGGAGGCAAAGAGGCTGACCGGTGAAGAGGTCCGGTTTGACGGTGCCCCTACGGGGAAAGGGAAGGCGGGGCTTTACATACGGGTGCCCGTTGGCATAGTTGCCGCCATAACGCCGTTTAATTTTCCGGTCAACCTTGCCATGCACAAGATAGCTCCCGGTCTTGCCGCGGGGAATGCGGTGATACTCAAGCCCCCTTCAATAACGCCTCTTTCCAGCATAATAATGGGTGAAATCTTTATGGAGGCGGGGGTTCCTCCTCTTGCTTTTCAGGTCATTACCGGCTCCGGTTCAACTGTTGGAGAGGCGCTTGCCTCCCATCCTGACATAAGGAAGATTTCCTTTACCGGAAGCAGAGAGGTCGGGAAAAGGATAATGTCCATTGCCGGCTTTAAAAAGTGCACCATGGAGCTTGGCTCAAACTCTGCTGTGATTGTCTGCGATGATGCCGAGCTTGACAAGGCTTTCCCCAGGGTGGTTCTGGGGGCTTATGCCCTTGCCGGGCAGGTCTGCATTTCGGTTCAGAGGATATTTGTTCACAAATCCCTCTTTGACGAGTTTGTTGAAAGGTATGTGGAGCATGTGAAGAAGCTCAAGGTAGGGGACCAGCTGAAAGAGGATACGGATGTGGGTCCGCTGGTGGAGGAGAAAGAAGCCAGAAGGGTGAAGGAATGGATAGAGGAAGCCGTGAGTATGGGGGCGAGGCTTCTCATAGGTGGTGAGGTTGAGGGTGCGCTTATGAAGCCTGCGGTGCTTACCCACTGTCCCAAGAAGGCAAAGCTTTTCTGGAACGAGGCTTTCGGACCCGTGGTTATTATAAATCCCGTTGAAAGCCTTGAGGAAGCCATAGCGGAAACCAACGACTCCATGTATGGGCTTCAGGCGGGTATATACACTAAGAATCTCTATAATGCGTGGAAGGCGGCTTACGAGGTGGAGGTGGGAGGCGTTATAATAAACGATGTTCCCACCTTCAGGGTGGACCTCATGCCCTACGGAGGGGTTAAGGATTCCGGAATAGGAAGGGAAGGTCCAAAATACGCCATACAGGATATGACAGAGATAAAGCTTATCTGCTTTGATTTAACATAAGGGCGTGGGGGGGTTGCTTCCCCCCACTGCTGTGGCTTATAATTTTTTGTGGAGAGAGATTATGGGTTGCGAGAAATTGCTGTTGAGAATTGCAAGATGTCCCCGCTTTTTTAGGATTTTAGAAAGCAACGATGACTATCTGAGTTGTTGCGAAAAGGTGGTGAATTCTCAAGAAAAACAGCTGGGAATCAAAAATATCAGTGATTTTCAGCTACCAGAGCCGTGGAATGGAGATATTGTTCGGGCTCCTATATTGGTGGTTAGCTCTAATCCTTCCATATCTAAAGAAGAGTTGTATCCAACTAAAGACTGGCCGGATGAGGTTATCATAGATTTCTTTGTTAACAGATTTAAGGACAGGGGAGAAAAATACAGCTGGGTTTATAATAACAGGGTGCTGAATAAGGACGGCTCCAGAGGCAAGACTGTGAGGTATTGGACGAGTATAAAAAATAGGGTGAAAGAATTGATATCGAAAGAACCTATACCGGGTATAGACTACTGTATTACGGAATTGGTGCATTGTAAGTCTCAGAAACAGGAAGGTGTAATGGGAGCTTTCGGCTTCTGTGCGGAGTTGTATTTTAACAGAATTGTGAGAGCCGGCAATTTTAAACTGATAATGGCTATCGGGAGTGTGGTTAGAGAGTATTTCAATTGTCGTCCCTCCATTTATGGTATTCCCGTGATATATCTGCATCATCCCAATGCTTTTGCTAAAAAGACGGAAGATGTGTGTGGAAATCCACAGGTCAAGGAGATAAAAGAACGGCTCTCAGCCTATTTTGCAGGGTCTGGAGCCGGAAGTTTATGTCCGGACAAAGATGAAACGGATAGAGATAAATTGGTCAGGGATTTTATAGATAGTGTGGTCTATTCTCCACGGCGTTAGCATGTGGTTGGGCTGGATGTGCTGATGCTTTTCAGGAAATTGGTTATGTATAGCCCGTAATATGTATATTTCAGGGTTGCAATACCCATTTCAGAGCGGGCGTATCCTCCGTTTTGCCTTCTGCATGAATTTACGAATCCCTCTATGGTAAACGGATATAAGGGCAGAATACCTGCTCTTATACAGAGTTTGATTCCCATGTATTGCTGTTCAATGTATGAAAGCTCGGTATCGGGAGCTTCCTTGAAGCCGAGCACCGGGTCTTCGCATTCCCGCAAAAACCCTGCAAGCTCCTTTTCGGAGAAGGGCTCTTTTAGTGCGGCAAGTATCTCGGTGGTGTAAAACTTTTCCGTTAGAGAACGGGAGTTTTCGTTAATATACTTTACGGTGTTGATGAGGGTGGGGGCTATTTCTGTGTTAAAAAGCCTGCATAAAACACAGTAAAAATAGCTGTGGCGCAGAAATGTGTCTTTTGAAAATTTTCCGCTTTTGTATGCTTTTATGAGCTGGCTGTGAGCGTCTTTTAAAAAGTCCTGAACGGAATAAAGTGGCTCTGCCTTCAATAGGTTAAGGCCGCTTACGCAGTAGAAACAGGTGTCAATACCCTGATAGGTGCCGTCGGGCTCCTGCAGTTTTTGCAGGAAGGTTTTCGTTTTTGAATCGGGAACATCAAAGCACATGAGGTTCAGGGACGAAAGGGCAAAGAAGGTGTCCTCTGCGTTGGGTTCGTCGAGCTGATAGAAGCACCAGCCTCCTGATGGGCATCTTCTTTCAAGGATGTAGTTGAGAGTGTCTATCATGGCTCCTACCTCCCTGTAATGTTTGGTAGGAGCCATCAGCCGCCTGCAGGGGCAGGCGGCGATTAAAGGCGGGCCCCATCGCCTCTCAATTTTAAAAATGCCTCTTCTTTTTCCGTTGTCAATACCTCATTTGGGGGAAACGTAGTAAGTGGTCTCAATTCCTTTTGAAGGCTGAAGGTCAACTTCCATGTAAGCTTTGTAAAGGAAGTTTATTCTTCCTCCGTGCTGGGCAGGGGATAAAAGGAGGTCTCTTCCTCTGGTTATGGCAATTCTGTCCGGGGAAAGATGACCGAAGAAGTATTCCCTTTTCTCCGGATGTTTGGCCGCTTCAGAGGCATCTATTCCGTATATTTTCCCTTCTGTAAAGGCAAGAACCCAGCAGTGGTAGCCTTTCACAAGTCCTTTCCTGTGGATGGGAAGTCCTATTTCAAATATAGCCGGGATTCCGGCGCTTCTTGCAAGAGCTATGAATAGGCTGTGAAAGTCGGTGCAGTTTCCCTTTTTGGAAGCACACGCCCAGACAGCGTCTCCTCTTCCCCAGCCTTTTCCCGTTTTGTCGTATTTCATGTGGGATACCACATATTCGTATATAGCTCTCAGTCTGGAAAGCTCGTCTCTTTTATCTTTGGTTATCTGTCTGGAAAGACCGCTGAATATTTTTAAAGGAACCATCTTGTCTGGAAGAAGGTAGCGTATGGGAATGGAGTATGGATAGTTCTGGGGAGCAACTTCATTTCTGGTTATCTGAGCTTCAATCTTTATTTGAAGAGGTTTGTTAAGATGCCCTTCGTGCCTTATGTAGATAAACTTATTGCCGTATTCGCTTTCGGTGTTGATGGTGAAGGGTAGGGGAGACGATATGGTCAGATTTCTGACTTCCTGAAACTTTCCTTCTCGAGGCAGGGGTATCCATATTTCCACCAGTTTCGCCTGTGGCTGAGGTTTAACTTTCACCTCTTCTTTAAAGAAGAAGCTCTGGCGGCTTTGAGAAAAAGCGGCAAGCGGTAGAAGTAGCATAAAGATAGCCATTGCTGAAATCTTCCTCATGACATCCTCCTTGAGTGGTTTTTGTTTAATCAGCAATTCTAATAATCAAAATGCAAAAATCAAATTGATAGGTCTTATTGAATGTGATGAGTCCTTTGGTAAATTAAATACCTCGTTTGTAAAAAGTGTCGGTTAGCCTTGACAATAGGAGATAACTTATTTATATAGCTTGAGCTCATAAAACAGAAGTTAGAGAGGAAGGGTTATGCAGAAGACCTATATGGCAAAGCAGGGTGAGGTGGAGAAGAAGTGGTATCTTGTTGATGCCAAGGATAAGACCCTTGGAAGGCTTGCCACTCAGATAGCCATTATTCTCATGGGAAAGCACAAACCCAACTACAGCCCTCATGTTGATTGTGGAGACTTTGTGGTGGTTATCAATGCAGATAAAGTAAAGCTTACAGGCAACAAGCTGGATAAAAAGGTTTACTACTGGCATACGGGATACCTTGGAGGAATCAAATCGAGGACTGCCAGGCAGATGCTGGAAGAGAAACCTGAGTTTCTTATTTATCACGCGGTTAAAGGGATGTTGCCCAAGAACAATCTTGCGAGAAGAATGCTGAAAAAGCTTAAAGTGTATGCCGGTGAAAACCATCCTCATGTGGCTCAGAATCCGGAGCCAATAGAAATAGAAGGGGCTTAAGGGGAGATAGAAGATGGCGGAAGTTATATACCACGGAGTAGGGAAGAGGAAGACATCAGTAGCCAGGGTTTGGATGAAGCCCGGCAGGGGAGAGGTTATAATCAACAACCGTCCCTTTGAGGAGTATATACCGAGAG
>JAADEW010000013.1 GCA_013153205.1 Deferribacteres bacterium
ATATACCTTCCCGATGACTTTAACGGCTTTCCCTTGAGGAAGGATTATCCCCTGAGGGGTGATACCGAAAAGCTTATGTATGACGGCGGCTTTAAGACCAGGTTTAAGCCCACTTCAAGGGATACCATGGTGCTCAACATGGGTCCCCAGCACCCGTCCACTCACGGTGTTTTGAGGGTGATACTTGAGCTTGAGGGTGAAACGGTCGTCGATGCGTATCCCATAGTGGGATATCTTCACAGGGGAACGGAAAAGATAGCGGAGCACAAAACCTACTTTCAGGTTTTGCCGCTTACCGATAGGCTTGATTACCTTGCTCCTCCTTCAAACAACCTTGCTTACATGCTTGCGGTGGAGAAGCTTCTCGGGATAGAGCCGCCTCCCAGAGCCGTTTTTATCCGCGTGATAATGACTGAGCTTGCGAGGATAGCTTCCCATCTTATATGGCTCGGGACCCATGCTATGGATATAGGTGCGGCTACGGTGTTTCTATACACCTTCAGGGAGAGAGAGTTTATATATGAGCTCTGGGAGATGGTAGCGGGTGCGAGATTCCACCAGAGCTATTTCAGAATAGGCGGTGTGAAGGAAGACCTGCCCAAGGGCTTTATACCCAAACTGAAGAGGTTTCTTGACGATTTCCCCAAAAAGATGGAGGAGTATGAAGGGCTTCTGACCAACAACAAAATATGGCGCATGAGAACTGAAGGCGTTGCAGTATTGAGCAAGGAAGACGCCATAAAGTATGGGGCTACCGGTCCGGTTTTGAGAGGCTCTGGTGTTAAATGGGACCTGAGAAAGGCCTATCCTTATTCCGGGTATGACCAGTTCAAGTTTGATATTCCCGTGGGCAAAAACGGCGATACCTTTGACAGGTATCTCGTAAGGCTTGAAGAGATGCGGCAGAGCAGGGAGATATTGAAGCAGGCAGTAGAGATGCTACCAGATGGACCTATAAACCATGAGTCGCGCAAGTACAACTTCCCGCCCGTTGAAGAGGTGAGGGGAGAGAAGGCTAATATAGAGGCGTTGATTCATCAGTTTAAGCTCGTGATTGAAGGGGTGAGGCCTCCCAAAGGAGAGGTTTATCATGCCGTAGAGGCTCCCAAGGGGGAGCTTGGATTCTATCTTGTCAGTGATGGAGAGCCGAAGCCTTACAGGATGAAGATAAGGTCTCCTTCCTTTATAAACCTTCAGGCTCTGCCTCTTCTTGTGAAGGGGCATAAAGTGGCTGACGTTGTTACGGCTATAGGTAGTATTGACATCGTTTTGGGCGAGGTGGACAAGTGAGGGTGGTTATAGATAGAAGCTTTGTCAGCGATAAGACCTGGGAGCGGATAGAGAAAGTGATGTCCAGATATCCGGAAAAGAGGTCCGCTCTTCTGCAGGTGCTTCACATTGTTCAGGATGAAAAGGGGAGCCTTGATTTTGAGGCGATAAAGTTCATAGCGAAGCTGTTTAGGCTTCCTCCCGCTGAGGTGTATAGCGTCGCCAGCTTCTATACCATGTATAACTTAAAGCCTGTGGGCAAGTATCTTATACAGGTTTGCACCAATATTTCCTGCCTTATTAACGAGGCGGAAAAGATAGTTGAGCACATTGAGAAAAAGCTCGGTATCAAGGTGGGGGAGACTACTCCTGATGGAAAGTTCACCTTAATAACCGTTGAGTGTCTCGGTTCCTGCGGAAAAGCTCCCGCTATGATGATAAACAAGGATTATTACGAGAATCTTACCCCTGAAAAGGTGGACCAAATCCTTGATAGCCTTTCGTGAGGTGTGTGTATGGGAGAGATGAAACTTCTTTTGGCAAATGTGGATAAACCTGATTCTGAAAAGCTTGAGACCTTCAGGGCTGCCGGTGGGTATGAGCGTTTGAGGAAAGCCCTCTTTGAGATGAAGCCTGAGGAGATAGTGGAAGAAGTGAAGAAGTCCGGGCTTAGGGGGCGTGGAGGAGCGGGATTTCCCACTGGTATAAAGTGGGGCTTTATACCCAAGACCGATGAGCCCAAATACCTCGTGTGTAATGCCGATGAGGGCGAGCCGGGAACCTTTAAGGACAGGGTTATAATAGAGAAGGACCCCCATTTACTGCTTGAAGGTATAGCCATTTCTGCTTACGCCATAGGAGCGCACGAGGCTTTTATATACATCAGAGGTGAATACGAATACGGAGCGCAGGTTCTTGAAAAGGCCGTGGAGGAGGCGGAGGCGGCTGGTATAATAGGTAAAAACGCCCTTGGTTCCGGATACGATATAAAGATAACTGTTCACAGAGGAGCCGGAGCTTATGTTTGCGGTGAGGAGACGGCTCTTCTCAACTCGCTTGAGGGCAGAAGAGGTCATCCAAGAATAAGGCCGCCGTTTCCTGCGTCAAAGGGATTGTATCAGCATCCTACCATCATCAATAATGTGGAAACCCTTGCCAGTGTTCCCTTTATAGTGGATAAAGGCGGGGACTGGTATGCCTCTTTGGGCACTGAAAAGAGCAAGGGAACCAAGCTTTTCTCCATAAGCGGTCACGTTAAAAAGCCCGGTGTCTATGAGCTTGTGCTGGGAACACCCTTTGAGGAGCTCTTATACGACATAGCCGGAGGAATACGGGAGGGACATAAGCTCAAAGCCGTAATTCCCGGCGGCTCTTCAACTCCCATGCTAAGAGCCGAGGAGATAGCTGGGGTGCTTCTGGACTATGAGTCTCTACAGGCGGCGGGCTCCATGCTGGGTTCAGGTGCGGTTATCGTGATGGACGATTCCACCTGTATCGTAAAGGCTGTCTATAGAATGGCCAAGTTTTACGAGCATGAATCCTGTGGGCAGTGCACTCCCTGCAGGGAAGGGACGAGGTGGATAGTCCAGATTCTCACCCGTATTATGAAAGGACAGGGGAGAATGGAGGATTTGGATGTTCTCCTTGATATATCCGAGATTATGGGCGGCAATTGCCTCTGCCCGCTGGGGGATGCCGCTTTGGGTCCTCTGGTGAGCGGAATTAAGAAGTTTAGAGATGAGTTTGAATATCACATAAAGCATGGCACATGTCCTGTGGGAGGTTAACAGTTGAGCACGGTTAAGGTTACCATAGATGGAATAACCGTAGAGGTATCACCTGCTGCCACGGTTTTGGAAGCCGCTAAAGTTGCAGGGGTTGATATACCGTATTTCTGTTATCATCCTCATCTTAAACCTGCGGGATTGTGCAGGATGTGTCTCGTTGAGATTGAGGGAATGCCGAAACTTGCTCCTGCCTGCGTGACCCAGGTGAGAGATGGGATGGTGGTTTACACAAAATCTGATAAGGTCAGAAAGGCTCAGGAAGGCGTTATAGAGTTTCAACTGCTTCATCATCCCCTTGATTGTCCCATATGCGACCAGGCGGGAGAGTGTGCTTTGCAGGACATAACCTTCAGATACGGCAAAGCCACCAGCCGTTTTATTGAGGAAAAAGAGCTTTATCCCACCAAATTTTACGGTCCCCTTATCGTGCATGAGCAGTCTCGCTGTATCCTGTGTAAGAGGTGCGTGAGGTTCAGCACTGAGGTGATGGGGGGAGCCGACTGGAATGTTTACTGGAGAGCGGCCCATTCCATCATTGGTGCCTACGAAAAGGATGTTGTGGCGAACTATTTCACGGCGAATCTGGTTGAGGTCTGTCCTGTTGGTGCAATCACTTCAAGGCTTTATAGATACAAGACCAGAATATGGAAGCTTGAGTTTAGTGAGTCCGTCTGTCCCAACTGTGAGCTTGCCTGTTCAGTTGACCTTGGTGTCAGGGAGAACAGGCTATACAAGGTGAAGCACAACAACCCCCATCCCACTCCTTGGATGTGTGATAAGGCCTATTTCGCCTTTGATTATGTGAACCATTCTGAAAGGATAGTCTGGACCCTGAAGAGGGAAGGGGACAAGATGGTCTCCGTCTCCTCTTCCGATGCGGTTTCTGAGATAGCCTCCAGGCTTTCCGAATATAGAGGAAAGATAGGGTTTGTGGTGGACGCCTCTGTCTCCTTTGAGGATGCGCTGAAGGTAAGGGCTCTGGCTGAAGCTCTGGAGTGCAGGGACTGTGATTACAGGGTTTACGGTGAGGATTACCTTCCGCTGGAAGGCAGTGTAAAAAGCCTTTCTGATATAGAATCCGCCAGAGCCGTTGCTGTGTTTTGCGGAGATGTAGGTATCAGCCATCCGGTTCTTGCCCTCTCCATGGCTAAAGCAAAGATGGCCGGGACAAAGGTTGCTGTGGTTTCGAGTTTTGATACCTATCTGGGCGAGAGGGCTACGGAATACATCGTTCCGCTTCCTTCAAAGGAGGCTGACTGCGTTGAGGCACTGCTTGATGGTTCCTACCGCGATGACTTGGGAGTGGATAAATCCGAGTTTGAACGGGTTCTGGAGATAGTAAAGGAGGCTGAGGTTTTTGTAGTTGGAACGAGGGCTGATGCGTATCTCCGGAACAGGATAAAGGGATTTGCTGAAGGCGCCGGTAAAAAGGTTCTCTTTTTGAATACCGGCTCCAACGCCCTGGGTATGTGCAGGGCAGGGCTCTTTTCTGAAGGGGTGGGCAATATCCTTGAGAAGGTGAAGGCGGGTGAGCTCAAGGCCCTTTTTGTGTTTAATGCGGACCTCTTCAACACCTATCCCAACAGGGAGCTGGTAAAAGAGGCTCTGGAGAGCGTTGAGTTCATGGTGGTTTCCGATGTTTTCTTCACCGATACCGCTTCCTATGCTGACTTCTTCCTTCCGGCTACAACTTTCGCTGAGGCTGATGGAACGGTCTTTGACCTTTTCGGGAACGAGAGGAAGAGAAAGAGGGTGGTGGTTCCCACAGAGGATGTGAAGGATATATCGGCTTGGATTGAGCTTATAGCAGATGCCGGAGAAATTTCGCTACCGGATGTGCAGGAAAAGGAGCCCTCTGTAGCCGTGGTTGAGAAAAAGGCTGAGCCTCTTGATGGAAAGGGGCTTGAGGCTTTGGTGGTGTTTCCCTTCTACAGAAGTGCCCTTTATTCCAACTGGTGCTCCAAGTTCTCAGAGGTTTCGTCTTCTCCTGTGGTGCATCTCTCTCTGGAGGACGCTTCGCGTTTGGGTGTTTCTAAAGGGGATAAGGTGGTGGTGGAGTCCTCGGGGTTGAAGTTTGAGTTTGAAGCCGCTCTGGAGGAGTTTCTGCCTGAAGGTGCATGTGTGCTTGAGGCTGGCTTTGATAGATTTCCCGTTACGGCTTTGCTTAAAGGAAGCTGGTTAACTAAGGTTGAGATAAAAAAGGCTTGAGGTGAGCTATGCTGGTTGCAATTGCGATAACGGTGGTTAAGCTTCTCATATACTTTGGGGTTTTGATGACTATTGTGGCTTACGGCACCCTTGCGGAGAGGAAGGTGGCCGGCCACATTCAGGACAGGCTGGGTCCGCTTCACTGCGGGCCTCACGGGCTTCTACAGCCTCTTGCCGATGGAATAAAGCTTTTCTTCAAAGAGGATATAACCGCATCCAAATCCGATAAGGTGCTTTATTATCTGGCTCCGGTTATTGCTGTGGTGCCGGCGATACTGGTTCTGGGAGTGATACCTATTGGGGATTACATAACCATTGCGGGAAAGAAGATTTCCCTTTCCATTGCCGATATAAACGTCGCCCTTCTTTACTTCCTTGGCGTTTCGTCCTTCGGAGTTTATGCCATTATGCTTGGCGGTTGGGCTGGTAATTCCAAGTACCCCCTTCTGGGAGGGTTGCGTTCTGCCGCTCAGTTTTTGAGCTATGAGCTTTTGCTGGGTCTTTCGGTTATCGGGGTGGTTATGCTTGTGGGCTCTTTCAGCCTGAAGGAGATAGTCCACTACCAGAAGGATATGTGGCTTTTCATAAAACAGCCTGTGGCTTTCATAATCTACATGATAGCCGCTATAGCCGAGCTTAACAGGGCGCCTTTTGACCTTCCTGAAGCTGAATCCGAGCTCGTCGGCGGTTATCACACGGAATACAGCAGTATGAAGTTTGCCATGTTTTTCATGGGTGAATATGCGAACATGGTGGTCTCTTCTGCTATTGCCACCTGTCTGTTTCTGGGGGGATGGTATGCACCTTCTCACTATCTCTCTTTCATTCCCGGGCCCATATGGTTTCTGCTGAAGGTTTTTGCCCTGTTCTTCTTCATGCTGTGGATTAGGTGGACTTATCCGAGGTTTAGATATGACCAGCTCATGGGATTCTGCTGGAAGTATCTTCTGCCTTTTTCCCTGATAAACATTCTTGGCACGGGGCTTGTGGTTATTCTTAGGAGCGGAGGGCTTTAAATGATAGGACCGCTTATAAAGGGATTAAGAATCACATTTGGACACCTGTTTAAACCGGCTATTACGGTGAAGTATCCTTATGAAAAGAGGGAAGTGGCTAAGAGATGGCGCGGCAGGCATCTCTTAAGGGTTGATGAGCAAGGGCGTGAGCTCTGCTGTTATTGCGGGTTGTGTGAAGCCGTGTGTCCGGCGAATGCTATAAGGATATACGGAATGGAAGACCCCACTTTTACAAGGTCCGATGTGGGTAAGATAGCGGAGATATATGAGATAGATTACAGACGCTGTATATTTTGCGGATTTTGTGCGGAAGCATGTCCCAGAGGAGCGATTGTACTTACCACCGATTATGAGCTTGCAGAGCCTGAAAGGGAAAAGCTTTTGCAGACCAAAGAAGTACTTTTGGAGAAGAGGTAAGCCATGGGGATTTATGAGCTGTCCTTTATTGCGTTTGGCTTGATAGTTTTTCTTTCCGGAGTTGGGGTGGTGGCTTTGAAGAATCCGGTGCATTCTGCTTTAGCTTTGCTTGCCAACCTGACCCTTACGGCGGTTTTGTATCTCTCTTATCTTTCGGCTCCCTTTTTGGGAGTGGTTCAGATAATCGTGTATGTGGGAGCAATCCTTGTATTTATCCTTTTCGTGATAATGCTTATGAATGTGAGAAAAGAAGACATAACAGAAACCCTGCTTTCACCGAGGCTCCTCTTTGGGCTTGGAGCTGTGGTGGTTTTCGTTGCACAGATACTTGCTCTGAACATCTTCGTCTCAGGCAGTGCGCAGGGTGCCAAATACATACACGCAAAAGACATTGCGGATTTGTTGTTTACCAAATACGTATTGCCTTTTGAGCTTGTTTCTGTCCTTATTTTTGCTGCTGCCTGTGGAGCCATAGCTTTGGCTAAGAAAAGGATGTGAGGTGTTAGATGATTCCCGTTAGCTGGATATTCGCGTTGAGCGTTTTGGTCTTTGCCACCGGGGCTTTGGGGGTTCTTATAAGGAAGAATGCTATCGTGATGTTTTTGTGCATAGAGCTTATGTTGAATGGCGCCAACATATTCTTTGTGGGTGTTTCCAAGATGAGGGGAGCCGCCGAGGGGCATATATTTGTCCTTTTTATGATGGCTATAGCCGCTGCTGAAGCTGCCATTGGCATGGCTATAATAACGGCTTTCTACAGAAGGAAGGGCGGCGTAGAGGTTGACAGAGCCGACTTAATGAAGTGGTAGGAGGAAACGGTATGTTGAAGCTGATACTTGCGGTTATACTCATACCCCTTGCGGGAGCTATGATAAATGGACTTTTCTGCTGGAAGACGAAAAGGAAGGCTCATTTAATAGCCGTTCCTGCTATAGCCATACCCGCTGTTATATCCCTTGTCCTTTTCTGGAAGGTGGCTCACGGTCAGAGGTTTGACGGAACCTTTTACTGGTGGATAAGCGTTGGAAACTTCAGGATACCCATTGGGTTTTTGCTGGATGAGCTTTCTGCGGTTATGATAGTTACCGTTACCTTTGTGGCTACATGGATTCACATATACTCCATAGGCTATATGGACCACGAGACCGATAGGGGATACGCCAAGTATTTCTGCTATCTCAACTTTTTCGTCTTCTTTATGCTTACCCTTGTGCTTGCAAACAATTACCTTTTGATGTTCGTTGGATGGGAAGGTGTGGGTCTGTGCTCTTACCTTCTCATCGGCTACTGGTATGAGAAGGCTTCTGCCGCTAATGCCGGTATGAAGGCTTTTATCACCAACAGGGTTGGTGACTTTGGCTTTATGATAGCCCTTTTCCTCCTTTACAAGCATCTGGGAAGCCTGATTTATCACGATGTTTTTGCCAGTGCCCATGAGCTTACCCTGCCTCTGGCAACCCTTATAACCCTGCTCCTTTTCATGGGTGCTACGGGAAAATCGGCTCAGATTCCACTTTATGTGTGGTTGCCTGATGCCATGGAAGGTCCCACTCCGGTTTCTTCGTTGATACACGCTGCTACCATGGTTACGGCTGGTGTTTACATGGTGGCAAGGTCCCATGTCCTTTACAACCTTGCTCCCTTCTCCATGGAGGTAGTGGCTTCCATAGGTGCCGCCACTGCCATGTTTGCGGCGTCCATGGCTCTCGTTAACAACGATTTGAAAAGGGTGCTTGCCTACTCTACCGTTAGTCAGCTTGGATACATGTTTGTGGGAGTGGGTGTGGGCGCTTATGCAGCGGGTGTGTTCCATCTGTTTACCCATGCGTTCTTCAAGGGGCTTATGTTCCTCTGTGCCGGTTCTGTTATGCATGCGCTTCACGGTGAGCTTGACATGCAGAAGATGGGCGGCCTTTACAACAAGATGAAGATAACGGCTATAACCTTTATCATAGGTGCACTCGCCATATCTGGAGTGCCTCCGCTTGCAGGATTCTGGTCCAAGGATTCTATACTGCATCACGCTTTCGTAAGCGGGCACAAGATTATCTGGTTCGTGGGAACGGTGACCGCGGCTATGACGGCATTTTACATGTTCAGGCTTATATTCCTCACCTTCTTTGGCGAGCCGAGGGACAAACACATTTACGAAATAGCTCATGAAAATCCGCCCGTTATGACCATTCCGCTTATGGTGCTTGCGTTCTTCTCTGCTACGGTTGGACTTCTGGCTCTTCTTCCCGGTGGAGGGTTTGAGGGCTTCCTCAACAGGTTGTTTGAAGCGGCGCATCACGGAGCCGAACATGCGGCTCACGGTGGACATGAAGCGGGTGGAGCTGCCGTTCTCATCTTGATTTCGGTGCTGGTTGCTTTTATGGGAATCGGGCTTGCCTATGCCATGTATATGAAACACACTCCGGACCCCAAGAAACTTACGGAGAGGTTCAGGCCTATATACACACTGCTTTACAACAGGTATTATGTGGATGAGCTCTACTTCGCCCTTTTCATAAATCCCACTGTTGGTATCTCAAGGCATGTGCTGTGGAAGATAGTGGATGTTCTTATTATAGATGGTATCGTTAACGGAGTGGCGCGTCTCTGTTCTCTTGTTGGCAATCTTATAAGAAAGATTCACACTGGTTTTATTCCGGACTACGCCTGGGCCATTCTCGTTGGAATTATAATTGTTTGTGGACTGAAAATTATCTTTTGAGGGGTTAGGTTATGGAGATGGGAAACTTTCCAATACTGAGTGTGCTTACCTTCTTCCCCCTTGTGGGAGTTGCTATAATAGCTTTCATAAACAGGGAGAATGTGAATGTTATAAGGTGGACCGCTTTCGTTATTTCGGTTATTGAGTTCATTATCTCAATACCGCTGTATTTTGCCTTTAAGCTGGGGACCCCTCAGTTTCAGTTTGTGGAAAAGCTGCCCTGGATAAAGTCCTGGGGAGCTTATTATTACATGGGTATTGACGGTATTACCCTGTTTCTGGTGCTTCTCACCACATTCCTTACCATGCTCAGCATTCTGGCTTCCTGGAGCATAAACAAAAGGGTAAAAGAATACATGATTTCCTTCCTCTTTCTTGAAACCACCATGATAGGCGTTTTCTGTGCTCTGGACTTGCTCCTGTTCTACCTCTTCTGGGAAGTGATGCTTATTCCCATGTTCCTTTTGATTGGTGTATGGGGAGGTCCCAGAAGAGTCTATGCCGCCATTAAGTTCTTCCTTTATACCATGGTGGGTTCTGTGCTTATGCTTGGAGCCATAATCTACCTTTACTGGATGCACTATAAGGCTACAGGCACCCTTTCCTTTGAGCTTATGGAACTGCTGAAGTTGAAGCTTGACCCGAGGGTTGTGCCTTTCCTCTTTCTGGCTTTTGCCCTTGCTTTTGCCATAAAGGTGCCCATGTGGCCCTTCCATACATGGCTTCCGGATGCTCACGTTGAAGCACCCACGGCTGGTTCGGTTATCCTTGCCGGTATCCTTCTTAAGATGGGAACTTACGGTTTTATGAGGTTCTGCATGCCTTTCTTCCCGGCTGCCGTTCAGAAGTTTGCGATACTCTTCCTTGCATTAGCAGTTATAGGTATCATATACGGTGCCCTTGTGGCTCTGGTTCAGGAGGATATCAAAAAGCTTGTGGCATACTCTTCCGTTTCCCACCTTGGCACCTGTATGCTGGGCCTTTTTGCGCTGAACCTGCAGAGTGTTTCCGGTGGGCTTTTGCAGATGATTAACCACGGAATCTCAACGGGAGCCCTCTTTCTGTTGGTGGGTATGATTTACGACAGACGCCACACCAGATTGATAAAGGAGTACGGTGGTATCGCCAAGGTGATGCCCATTTACGCCACATTCTTTATGATAGCGGTCTTTTCCTCATGCGGACTTCCCGGATTAAACGGTTTTGTGGGTGAGTTTCTAACCCTTCTGGGGGCTTTCAAGACTTATCCGTTGTTCGCCGTTTTAGGCGCTACAGCAACGGTTTTGTCTGCGGCATACCTTTTGTGGATGTATAAAAGGGTCTTCTTCCACGAGATTACCAACCCTGAGAACATGAAGCTCAAAGACCTCAATCTCAGGGAGTTTATAATAATGGTTCTGATAGTTATACCCATGTTCTGGATTGGGCTTTATCCCAAGCCTTTCCTTGAGAGGATGCAGCCTTCCGTTGAGGCTTTCATCAAACTTGCCAAGGGAGAAAAGTCTGTGGTTTATCAGATGGAAGGCAGAAAAGTTAACCTTGCATCTTTGATTTCTGAAAAACTTGAGAGGTAGAGGAGGCGTCATGGTGCTCGCCAGCACAAAAGACATATATCTTATATTACCTGAGATAGCCCTTCTTGTGACTGCGGCGGTTGTGGTCATAGTTGATGCTTACAGCAGGAAGCGGGGAAGCTTTTTGAATATACTGAGCTCAATAGGCGTAATCGTGGCGGCTTATCTGAACTTCAAGCTATACGGAGACCACGGTTATGCCTTTGGTTCCATAATATACAGGGATAAGCTTGCCTACTTTGCCAACTATGTCTTTCTTTTCTGTGCTTTTATAACATGCTTTTATGCCAGAGATTACCTTTTGAGGGAGAACAGGGATTACGGCGAGTTTTATGCCCTTGTGCTTTTTGCCACTCTTTCCATGATGTTTGTTGCTTCTTCCGCATCTCTTTTGATGTTTTTCCTCTCTCTTGAAGTGGTCTCCGTGTGCCTTTATGCTCTGGCTGGTTTTGTAAGGGACAGGGATTTGTGTGTTGAATCAGCTCTGAAGTATCTTCTGGTTGGAGCTTTTTCGGCGGCTTTCTCTGTTTTGGGTATGGCAATGGTCTATTACGCCGCCGGTTCCCTTGATATATCCGCCATATCCAGGGCTGACATAACTCCGTTTCTGGCAGTGGGACTTGTGCTCTTTGCGGTTTCTATATTCTTCAAGCTTTCCGCTGCTCCTTTCCACTTCTGGGCTCCCGATGTCTATCAGGGTGCACCGGCTCCTGTGACTGGCTTTATGATGACGGCGGCGAAGGCGGCTATCTTCTTCTTTGTGGTGCGGTTTTTCATGATGGCTTTAGGGGTGAAGGAACTGTGGCTTTCTGTGCTGATATTCGTTTCCGTGGTCTCCATGGTTATCGGCAACTTCTCCGCCATAAGGCAGATGGATGTGAAAAGGCTTCTTGCCTACTCCTCAATAGCCCATGCCGGATATGCCATGGTGGCTATAGCTTCCGGAACCAAGTATGGTGAGGTGGCGACCGTCTTTTATGCTGTTGCCTACTGCCTCATGAATCTGGGAGCTTTTGCGGTGATAAGCGTTCTTGCCGGCAAAGACGAAAGATACGTGAACCTTGAAGACCTTCAGGGTGTTGCTGTGGAGCATCCTGTTCTTGCCGCCGCTTTAGGTGTCTTCCTCTTTTCCCTTGCCGGTATGCCGGGAACTATAGGATTTATCAGCAAGTTTTATGCTTTTGCCGCGGCTTTCAAGGCGGGGCTCTACGGGCTTGTGCTTTTTGCGCTTATAAACAGTGCCATAGCCGCGTATTACTACCTCAAAGTGGTGTATTACATGTTCATGAGGGAGCCTAAAAAGAGCATAAACGTTCAGGTAGGCGTGGCTACGGGTATTGCCGTTCTTCTGCTTGTGGCTGTTGTTATTCAGAGCGGAATTACCCCGGATTATCTCTTTAACTTTGCCAGAATGAGCCTTCCTTGAAGTAGCGGCTTTATCCATATATTGTAGGGTATGGGGAAGTTTTCGCTGTCTGAACTTTTGAGGGAGGCTTCTATCGTAAATACCGCCTCCGATTTGAAGTCCTTTCTGAAAAGCCTTTCCTCTGCTCTGAAGGCGGAAAAGGTTGTTCTTGAAGTGGGGGACAAAAGGTTTACCGCTTCATCTGCTAAAAGGGTGAAAGGAGAGCCGGATTATCAGTGTGAATTTAACGTAAATGGTGTTAAATGTTCTTTTTCCGTGTATGCTTCTTCCATATCCGACCTCAAATCTCTGGAAGAGGTAAGCCGGCTCGTTGTTATGGTCTCCTCAAAGGTATATTTTGCCGCGGAAGCGAAGAGGCTTAAAAAGAAGTTTATTCAATCGGATGTGCTCTGGGAGCCTTTTGTCTCTTCAACGCGTCTTGAAAGGCTTATAAGGCTTCTTCCCGGATATATTGCCCGCTTTCTTGAAGTTGATGGAGTGGCTATTACCATTACAACAGGGGAGGGTATTAACCTTAAAGGGTTCTGGAGCAAGACCGGTGATACTGAGGAGAAGCTTCTTAAAACCCACAAGAGATTGTGTGTTACCATTGAAGGATTTGGTTCAGGGGTGCTGGGACATCTTGATGTTTATTCCAGAAAAGCCATTGATGAGAGGGACCCACTTATAGATTTCGTTTCACACAAGCTTTCTGCGTGTTTTGCCGTTTTTCTGGATAGAGAAAAGCTTGAGGAAAAGCTTGAGTATTTCCATCTCTTTTTCCGCATAGGAAACCTCTTCAGAAGAACTTCCCAGTTCAGAAAAAGGGTGGAGCTTGCTCTTTGGGCTTTGTGCAGTGAGGGGGAAGGTTTTGGCTTCAGGGAGGCGGCGTATTTTAA
>JAADEW010000009.1 GCA_013153205.1 Deferribacteres bacterium
AAATTTTTTTCGCACAGGGATTGACATTATTAAAATACTTGACTATCTAAAACAGGCTCTTATTTCTAAACAAGAAGTTTAGTAGAAAACGAAAAGTTTAGGAGACTCTGAAAATGGAAGTGGGGAAGAAGCTGAGAAGGCTTAGAAGAACAAAAGGGCTCACTCTGGAGGAACTTGCAAACAGGGCCGGTCTGACCAAGGGCTTTCTGTCACAGATAGAGAGAGACAAGATGTCTCCGTCTATTGCCGCGCTGAAGGCTATTTTAGATGTGCTGGGAGAGGACATATCAACCTTCTTTAAGGACATGGACGTAAAGGAGAAAAATGCCTTCAAGAAAGACGAAAGAAGGGCTGTAGAGTTTGAAAAACCGGGGGTTAAGATAGAGTCTCCCATTCCGAACCTGCACTACAGGGAGCTTGACCCCCTTATAGTCTCCATTGAACCGGGAGCTGAGATAGAGGATGAAGACTGGGATGTGGAGGAAGCCTTTGGATACATTTTGAGGGGAAGCGTGAGAATCACAATAAACAAGAACGTATATACCCTGAGAAAAGGAGACTGCTTCTACATCTTCCCCGAAAGTAGCTACAGGATAGAGAACACCGGCAAGAAGGAAGCCGAAATTTTGATAGTAGCATATTAACAGACAGGGAGGTGAGAAATGAAAGGACTGGGGCGCCATCTTTTGGTTGAGTTCTACGGATGTGACCCCGAGGCTCTCAACGATGTCAAGGGGCTTGAGAAGACCATGGTGGAAGCTGCTGAAGAGGCAGGCGCCACAGTTGTGAAAAGTGTGTTTCACCTTTTCAACCCTCACGGTGTAAGCGGGGTTGTGGTGATAGCAGAGTCTCATCTTGCCATACACACATGGCCCGAATATGGATATGCCGCAGTTGACCTTTTCACCTGCGGGGAGAGCGTTGACCCGTGGATAGCTTTTGAAAGGCTCAAAGAGAAGCTTGACGCGGAACACATGTTCACCATGGAGATAAACAGGGGACAGCTTCACAGCGTGGCGGTGCTTCAGCACAAACCATAACCGAATTCGGAGGAAGGAAGATGGTGATAAAGACCCCTACCAAATTCTTTTTCGTAAAAGGCAAATCCGAAGGATACAAACCCTTAAACGCCTTTGACGGTGCCCTGCTTGATGCAGGAGTGGGGAACACCAACCTCGTGAAGATGTCCAGCATCATACCACCCAGATGTGAGGAGATAGAGCCCATCACACTTCCACCGGGCGCCCTGGTGCCTGTGGCATACGCCAGCATAACATCGGAAAAACCGGGTGAGATAATCTCCGCCGCGGTAGCCGCCGCTTTCCCTGAAGACGAGGACTATCCCGCTCTCATCATGGAATACGCCGATAAAGCGCCCAAGGATGAGGTGGAGAAGATAGTGAGAAAGATGGCAGAAGAAGGTATGAAAATGCGCGGAAAAAGTGTAAAAAAAATAAAGAGCGTGGCAGTTGAGCACACGGTAGAAAAGGTGGGATGTGCCTTTGCCGCCGTGGTATTATGGGATTAAGGAGAGCTGAAGATGGAGCTGTGGTTTACTGAAAAGTATTCAAGTGGATGGGGAATATCCCTGAAAATAACGAGGGGAGTCTATTCTGGAAGAAGTCGATACCAGAAAATAGACATCCTTGAGACCCTTGATTTTGGCAAGATACTCATAATTGATGGTGCCACCATGCTCACCGAAAAGGACGAGTTCGCCTATCACGAAATGCTGATACACGTTCCTTTCTTCACCCATCCCAATCCCAAAAGGATACTCATAATCGGCGGTGGAGACGGCGGTGCCGTAAGGGAGATATGCCGCCACAGCTGTGTGGAGAGCATAGACCTCGTTGAGATAGACAAACAGGTTATAGAGCTGTGTCAGAAGTATTTTCCCTCGGTAGCCTATGCGTTGAAAGACGAAAAGGTGAACATACTGATAGAAGACGGTATAGAATACCTGAAAAACTGCCCTGAAGGCAGATACGATGTGATAATCGTTGACTCCACAGACCCCATAGGTCCGGCAGTTGGACTGTTTCAGAAGGAGTTTTACGAATCATGCTTCAACGCCCTTAAAAGTGATGGCATACTCAACGTTCAGTCCGGCTCCCCCTACTTTCAGGAGGAGCTGATAGAGAAGGTCTTTTACGCCATGCAGGAGGTCTTCCCCATAGCAAGGACATACCTTGCAGGAACCCCCACTTACGGGGGGATGTGGAGCTTCACTCTGGGGTCCAAGCTTCACGACCCCATAAAAGGAGCGCAGAGAAGAGACGAAGAGGTGCTCAACAACCTCAAGTATTACAACGAAGGAATACACACAGGAGCCTTTCAACTGCCAAATTATCTACTTAAAAGGTTGGGACTGGATTAGTGATTCTCAAAAGGTTTAAAAAATACACGGAAAGACTGCTTGAGCCGCTGTCAAAGACTTTAAGCAGAAGGGGTGTTAATCCAAATCACATAACCGTAGCCGGAGCCGCTGTCAGCCTTCTCTCAGGGATTTTTTACTATAAAGGCTCACACCTTCTGGGGGCTGTTCTGCTTATAGTTGCGGGATTGTGCGACCTGCTTGACGGCAACATAGCCAGGGTCAACCAGAAGGTAAGCCCCTTTGGAGCCTTTCTCGACTCAACAGTTGACAGGTATTCGGACATGTTCGTCCTTTTCGGAATACTGGGTTTCGCCTTCAAAAATCAGGATGCAAGCCTTTTCTGGATTACCATACTGGCACTCATGGGCTCTTTTATGGTAAGCTATACCAGAGCAAGGGCTGAATGCATCATTGAAAGGTGTGATGTGGGCATTATGGAGCGCCCTGAAAGGATGGTGGTTCTAATCGCAGCCTCAATTCTGGGAGTGCTGGAGGCAGGACTTCTGGTTATAGCTGTCTTTGCCAACATAACCGCCATCCAGAGGATACACTACACATATAGACAAACAAAAAGATTAGAGGAAAAGAGAGATGTTTGAGCTGTTGCCCATTTTGATATTCTTCTTTTTTATACTTTTCATCTTTAATCCCATATTCTGGCTCATATTCTTTCCCATTTTCATCATAGCGTTCTTTTACTTTCTGTCCTTTGAGCTTCTGCTGTTTGCCATCTTCAACCTCATAGTGGTTCCACAACAGCTCTGGCACATGTTCAAAAACCCGATACTGCGGAAGAACCACGCATTAGAGCACGCCACCATAAATGTGCTTGAGGAGCGATACGGAAAGCTCCCCACAACAGGGGGGCTGGCTGACCTCAAAGGCTTTCACATCTTTACCAGAGAACCCATGCTAACGCCTGAAGTGGTGCTGGACGCCGCTCAGGAAGGGCTGGTGAGGCTTCAGCGGGGGGAAAAGGAGCTTGCAATACACGAAAGGTGCGGAACCTCCATAACCATAACAAACCTGATACTATCCATAATATTTCTGCTCATCCTCTTTTTTGGCGGCATGTTTGACTTCTGGCATGTGGTGATAATGCTTGCCATTGCCTTCGCCATATCCAAACCCCTCGGGAAGCTTGCCCAGAAATACATCACCACTGACCCGGATGTAAGAAACCTAATGATAACCGGGATTTTCCTTTCACCCTTCACAAAATACTTCGGGATACCTCTTCCCGCAGGGCCCATAAGATACTTCGTGGAGACTAAGCAGATACCCAGGGCAGAAAGGATACAGTGACGCAGCAGGAAAGAGAATTTCTGGAGAAAAAGCTCGGCCTCCTTCCCGAACAGATAGAGAAGATTGAAAGACTCGTAAAACTGATAACCAAGTGGAACAAAAAGACCAACATCACCGGATTAAAAACGGAGAAAGAGATACTGGAAGAGCTCGTTATAGACTCCATGATGCCCCTTGTGCTCACAAAGCTGGAATCTCCCGTGATGGACGCAGGATGCGGAGGCGGATTTCCCACCCTTCCCCTCAAAATAGCCGAGCCGTCCCTCACCATTTGCTCCGTTGATTCAAACAGAAAAAAGATAAACTTTCTGAGAAACTGCATAAGAGAGCTGAACCTTGAAGGCATTGAGCCCGTAAACGAAAGGGTTGAAAACCTTAAAGAGCTTCACGGCTCCTTCAAGACTGTAACGAGCAAAGCCTTTCTTCCTCCTGATGAAGCGGTAAAAGCCCTTGCCCCGTTTCTTTCCCCCGAAGGAAAGCTTATCATATTCGCTACAGAAAAAACGGCAAAGCTTTTAGAGCCCGCATTAAGAGAAAAAGCTCATATCATACCCTACACCCTCCCCTTCAGCCGAAAAAAAAGGTGTTTAATTATCGTTCCGCAGGCTGTATAATGCCTCAAAAACCCTGATTCAGGGGGAAAACATGAAAACTGAAGAGCTGATAAAAGTGATGAGCAACCCCGAATTTTATCCCCACAACCCCAGCAGTGTTGAGGTGATACAGACCCACATCTCCGTTATCTTTCTGGCAGACGAGCTGGTTTACAAGGTAAAAAAACCCGTCAACTTTGGTTTTTTGGACTTCTCAACACTGGAGAAAAGAAAGTTCTTCTGCGAAAGGGAAATAGAGCTAAACAGAAGGCTTTCCCCAGACATATACCTCAAAGTGGAGCCCATAAAGATAGGAGGCAGTATCGTGGAATATGCGGTGGTAATGAAGAGGCTTCCCACCCACATGTCCCTCAAAAACCTGATAAAAAGAGGACAGCTCAGCAGAAAAGATGTGGAAAGGGCTGTGGAGCTGATAGCAGACTTTCACAAAAGAGCTGAAACCAGCCGCGAGATAAAAGAATTCGGGAAAGTCCAAAACTTCAGGAAAAACACTGACGAAAACTTTGAGCAGACCCGGAAGTTCATCGGCATTACCATAAACGAAGAGGACTACCGGTTTATAAAGGAGAAGACTGAAAGGTTTTACGAAAGATATGCGAGCCTTCTTGACGAAAGGGCAGAAAGAGGATGGGTGAAGGACTGCCACGGCGACCTCCACTCGGAACACATAGTCATAACTCCTGAAAAGATATGGGTCTTTGACTGCATAGAGTTCAACGACAGGTTCAGATACATAGATGTGGCATGCGACATAGCCTTTCTCCTCATGGACATGGAGTTTCTCAACGAAAAAGAGATGAGTTCTTTTGCCTTCAAAACTTACAAAAGGCTGATGGAAGACGAGGAGCTGGAAAGGGTAATCCCCTTTTTCAAGTCATACAGAGCCTATGTAAGGGGAAAGGTCAACAGCCTGATGCTGGATGACCCCAACATAGACGAATCCGAAAAGGAAAGGCTAAAAAGCACGGCTCAAAGCTACTTTGCCCTTGCCAGACGCTATTTAGAAGAGCTGTCATGAAAAGGGGAAGGATAATCGCCATATCAGGGCTCGTGGCCTCCGGGAAAAGCACCGTGGCAGAAAAACTTTCGGAAATACTGAGGGCGCAGGTAATCAGCTCAGATGTGATTAGAAAAAGGATGGCAGGCATAGACCCCTTTTCGCATATTAAGTGCGGATACAAAAAGGCCATATACTCCCCCTCCTTCACCCACAGGGTTTACGAAAGTATTATAAAAACCGCCGTGAAAGAGGCGAAAGAGGGAAAAGACGTGATAGTTGACGCCACCTTTTCGCAAAAAAGATACAGAGACATGCTCAGAGGTGAGGCGGAAAAAGAGAAAATCCCGCTCTTTTTCTTCTTTCTGGACACCCCTGAAGCCACAATAATAGAGAGGCTCCGAAAAAGGGAGAAGGAAAGGACTGTATCAGATGCCGACATCAGCGTATATTTAAAGATGAAGGAGACATACGAATATCCTCAGGAAGACGAGGATGTGGTGGTGCTAAAAGGGGACAAAAGGGTTGAGGAGATAGTTGAGGAAATACTAAAAACGATAAAGGAGGGGCAAAATGGCTTTTAAAAAGATTTTAGCGGCTATTGACTTTTCAGAGATTACCCAAACCGTGCTTTCCAAGGCGGCTCAGCTTGCAAAACTCACCGGTGCACAGCTCATAATAATGAACGTGGTTGAAAAGGAGATACCCATCCTCATTTCGGAAGGGATAGTTGTCCCCAGCATAGACCTTGATACCTTTGAGAAGCTGTATGAAAAACTGTCAGAGACGGCAAAAGAGAAGCTTGAAGGTATTGCAAAAGACGTAGAAAAAAATTACAAGATTTCACCTGAAATAATAGTGGATGTGGGGGAGCCCTTTGACCTCATACTTGAAGCGGCGGAGCAGAGAGGGGTGGACCTGATTGTGGTGGGTTCCCACAGGAAAAAGGGAATTGAAAGGCTGTTGATAGGAAGCGTTTCCGAAAAGATTGCGAGAAAGGCAAAATGCTCCGTTCTCATAGTGAGAGAGCAAAAATCGGAGGGATAAATGAGGATAAGAAACCAGATATTGAGAAGCCTTAAAACAGGACCCAAAACATTCTGGGAGCTTATAAACCATCAGGACTACCACATAGTGCAGTTCCTTGAAGCGCTTCAGTCTCTCATGAAGGAAGGGCTGATTGAATACAGAGAGCAGAAGTTTCATCTGGTAAAGGATGTGCCCATATCCCCCAAGAAAGAGACCATCTGCTCAACGTGCGGCTGTGGTATTGAGATAAAGGGCTTCTTCAAAGATATATACGAGGAATTCCTTGACATAACCAAGGACAGACCCCTCCCCACGAGCAAGTTTGACCAGGGGTTCATAAGGCCCATAGACACCATAAAAAGAGCCGCCTTCATGTATGAGCGCGGCGACATTGAGGGAATGGACATCTTCATTCTGGGAGATGACGACCTTTTGAGCGTGGCTATAGGGCTCACCGGCATGGCAAAAAGCATAACCGTGGTGGAAATAGACGACAGGATAAACCGGTTCATAGAGAAATTCTGCGAGAAAAAGGGTATAAACAACATACATGTAAAGAAATACAATGTGATTGAGGAGCTTCCTGAGGAGGCTAAGAGAAGGTTTGACGTGTTCGTCACAGACCCGGTGGAGACATACACGGGACTGTTTCTTTTCGTTGCAAGGTGCATAGAAGCCCTGAAAGGCAGAGAGTCAGCAGGCTATATGGGCTTCACCCATCTTGAAGCTTCCCTGAACAAATGGTGGAAGTTCCAGAAGTTTATTCTGGAGTCCAATCTGGTGATAACCGACATACTGAGAGACTTTACCTATTATCCGGAAAGGGAGAATCAGTGGCGGCACTTCTACGAAACTTACGAAATCATGAAGAAGTTTGACCTTCCCATACCGGAGGTGGACTGGTACAGGTCCTCCTTTGTGAGGTTTGAAGCCATAGACACCCCGAAAGTGCCTGAAGTGAAGAAACCCAAGGACCTGAACGAGCTTTACTTTGACGAGGAATCCTGGGCAACCCCCATGCCCCGGGACGACAGATAGGAGAGAGCCGCCTTTGCGGCTTCTCTCTCCCCTTCTTTTTTGCTTCCGGCAAACACCACCGCCTTAAAGCCGTCAATGACAAGCTCAACCTTAAAAATCCCGTTCAGGCTTTCAAACCTGAAAAGCGGCCTCAGCTTGAGCCTTGAACAGAGGTTGAAGAAACTGGACTTGTAGTCCTTAAAAGGCGGTATATCCGCAGAAAACAGCAGTGCAGTGAGAACACGATACGCCTCGTGTATCCCTCCATCAACGAGCACAGCCCCTATCAGAGCCTCAAAGGCATCGGCAAGGTTTGAATCCCTTAAAGCCCCTCCCTGCCTCCTTTCGCCCTTTCCGAAAAGGAGAAAATCTCCAAGCCCTATCTGCTTTGCAAGATAGGCAAGGGCTTCTTCCCTCACCAGCTCAGCCCTCTTTCTGGTGAGAACCCCCTCGGATGCGTCCTCAAGCCTTTTAAACAGCTCCACCCCCACCGCAAAGTTGACGAAGGCATCCCCCAGAAACTCAAGCCTTTCGTTGTCAAAGGGAAGCCCCTTCTCAGAAGCGTAGGAGCGGTGAACGAGAGCCTCAACGAGATGGCCTTCGTTGTGGAAAAAGTATCCTATTCTTCTCTGAAGCTCGTGAAGCTCAGCCTTCAAACTTTCTAAAAGCAAGGCAGGCATTTACCCCACCAAAGCCGAAGGAATTGCTTATGGCAACCCTTATATCCTTTTGCCTTGCCTCGTTAGGAACATAGTCAAGGTCGCACTCAGGGTCCGGAAACTCGTAGTTTATGGTAGGCGGAATGATGCCGTGATGTATGCTCAACACGGTGAAGATAGCCTCCACAGCTCCGGCGGCACCCAGCAGATGTCCTATCATGGACTTGTTTGAAGACACGGCAAGCCTTTTCGCATGCTCACCAAACACCTTCTTTATGGCAAGGGTCTCAATCTTGTCGTTCAAAGGAGTGGAGGTTCCATGAGCATTTATGTAATCCACCTCTTCAGGAGCCAACCCCGCATCGGAAAGGGCCGCTTTCATGCACAGCACCGCACCCTCACCGTTTTCATCGGGCATGGTGATGTGGTAGGCATCACCGCTCATACCGTAGCCTATAATCTCAGCGTAAATCTTTGCCCCTCTTCTCTTTGCAGACTCGTAATCCTCCAGAACAACCACCCCGGCTCCTTCACCTATAACGAAACCATCCCTCTCCCTGTCAAAGGGGCGGGAAGCCTTCTGCGGTTCGTCATTTCTGGTTGAGAGAGCCCTCATAACCGAAAAGCCCGCCACCCCAAGCTGACATATAGGTGCCTCTGAACCACCTGCCAGCATGATGTCGGCATCACCGCGCTGAATTATCTTGAAGGCATCGCCTATGGCGTTTGCACCGGTGGCACAGGCGGTAACCACAGAAGAGTTGGGACCTCTGAAACCAAACCTTATGGAAACCATGGAAGAAGCCATGTTTATAATAGCCATGGGTATGAAGAAGGGAGAGATTCTTTTAGGTCCCCTTTCTATAAGGGTTCTGGTGTTGTCCTCTATGGTCTTCAAGCCTCCAATACCAGAACCTATAAGCACACCAACCCTGTCTTTATCAACGGAGCTGAGGTCAAGACCGCTGTCTTCAACTGCCTGAACAGCAGAAGCCACCGCATACTGGATAAAAAGGTCCGTTCTTCTCAGCTCCTTCTTCTCAAAGTAGAGGGTCCCGTCAAAGTCTTTAACCTCAGCGGCTATGCGGGAGGAGAGACCGGAGGCGTCAAACTTGGTGATGGGACCTATCCCGGACTCTCCCTTTACAAGCCTTTCCCAGCTCTCCCTTACATTATTGCCTAAAGGAGTAACAGCCCCTAAACCGGTTATGACTACCCTTCTCACAATTAGCCATTCTCCTGAAGTTTTTTCACCACATAATCAATGGCGTCCTTAACCGTTCTGATTTTTTCGGCGTCTTCATCAGGTATCTCAATGTCAAAAGCCTCTTCTATAGCCATCACGAGCTCAACGGTATCAAGGGAATCCGCTCCAAGGTCGTCAATAAAAGAGGCTTCAGGTGTCACCTCGGATTCGTCAACGTTAAGCTGTTCAACGATTATCTCTTTGATTTTGGCTTCAATCTCCTTTACATCCATCTTCTACCTCCTTTAAGTTTATAAACTCAATCCTCCGTCCACAACGAACACTTGACCTGTTATATATGAAGCTCTTTCACTAGACAAGAACTCAACGAGATGAGCCACATCTTCAGGTCTTCCAAACCTGCCGAGCACGATAGCCTCAAGCATCTTCTCTTTCACATCCTGAGGCAACGCTGAAGTCATGTCGGTCTCTATATAACCGGGGCAGACGGCATTGACGGTTATGTTCCGAGAGCCCACCTCCTTGGCAAGGGCTTTCGTAAAACCTATAAGCCCCGCTTTAGAGGCACAGTAATTGGTCTGTCCTGGATTCCCTATCAGAGCCACAACGGAAGATATGTTTATCACCCTCCCCCACCTCTTCTTCATCATACCTTTAAGCACCGCCTTGGTAACCAGAAAAGCGGACTTGAGGTTGGTGTCAATAACCGCATCCCAATCCGCCTCTTTCATCCTCAAAATCAGGGTGTCCCGGGTAATTCCAGCATTGTTGACGAGTATGTCAACACCCTTCTCCTTCTGCTCAATGTATTTAACCATCTCTTTAACTTCGTCAGCAACGGAGACATCGGCTCTAACGGCTTCAGCCCAGCCGCCATTCGCCTTTATATCCTCCACCACCTCACAAGCTTTATCCTCACTTCTGGCATAGTTAACGAAAACCTTACAGCCCGATGCGGCAAGCTCTCTGCATATCGCCGCACCCAGCCCCCTGCTTCCGCCTGTAACCAGAGCAACCTTCATTCCTTTATCCCCTCCAGCTTCTTCAAATCGGAAGGCTTCTCCACATTCAATACCTTCAGCTTCCTGTCCGTCTTTCTAATCAGCCCTGAAAGCACCCTTGAAGGCCCCACCTCCACAAAGGTGTCCACCCCGTTCTCCTTCATAAACAGAACCGACTGATACCACCTCACAGGGGATGTGACCTGCTCCACGAGAAGCCTTCTCTCCTCAGCTCCCGATGTGATAGAGGAAGCCGTCACATTTGAGACCACAGGAACCTCTGCATCGCTGAAATCCAGCTCCTCAAGGACGGGTTTCAGCTTTTCAGCGGCGGGTTTCATGAGGCTACAGTGAAAGGGTGCACTCACATTGAGCATAACAGCCCTTTTAGCCCCTTTCTCCTTCAATATGGAGACAGCCGCCTCAACTGCCGCCTTCTCTCCGGCAATAACCACCTGCTCAGGGGAATTGTAGTTGGCAGGCTCAACCACCCCTTCCACACTGCGGCACACTTCCTCAACCTTATCAAAGGGGAGTCCTATAACAGCCGCCATAGCCCCCATTCCAACAGGAACCGCCTCCTGCATAAACCTTCCCCTGTTTCTCACGGCGAAAACGGCATCGGAAAAGTCCATGATACCGGAAGCCACGCAGGCTGTGTATTCTCCCAATGAATGGCCCGCAAAAAACGAAACCTCCGGCAACATCTCCCTAATGGCTTTATATATGGCATAGCTTACGGTCAATATAGCAGGCTGGGTGTTTTCCGTAAGCCTGAGCTCCTCGTCAGTTGAGGAAAAGCAGAGATGTGCCATGTCCACCTTTATCCTGTCAGAAGCCTGTTCAAAAACCTCTCTTGCAGAAGGGTAGCTTTCGTAAAAATCCCTGCCCATACCAACATACTGAGAGCCCTGACCGGGAAAGACCACGGCTACCATCAACACCCTCCAAGAAATCTCTCACACTTATCCTTTAAAAGAGCGTGCGCCCCATTTATTATCTCATCAATTATCTCTTTAACGCTCTTTTCTTCCTTTAACATACCCACAATCTGACCCGCCATAACGGAACCCCACTCGGTGTCTCCGTCAAGAGCGGCGGCTTTCAAAGCTCCACTCCCAAGCCTTTCAAGCTCCTCCACGGAAGCACCGGCTCTCTCCAGCTGTTCAAACTTTCTGGCAAGCTTGTTCTTTATTATTCTGACGGGATGCCCCGTGCTCCTTCCGGTGATAACCGTATCCCTATCCTTCGCCTTCACATACATGGCTTTCCAGTTTGGATGCACCTGACACTCCTTTGAAAGGGCAAACCTCGTTCCCATCTGAACCCCTTCAGCTCCCAGAAACAGTGCGGCGAGAAACCCTCTGGCATCTCCTATTCCACCAGCCGCTATCACCGGAATCTTAACCGCATCAACCACCTGCGGCACCAGAGCCATGGTGGTTATCTCCCCTATGTGTCCTCCGGATTCCATCCCTTCGGCAATAACCGCATCAACCCCTTCTCTCTCCATCCTTCTGGCAAGGGCAACGGAAGCAACAACGGGTATCACCCTTATACCTGCATCCTTAAGGGCTTTCACATACTTTCCGGGATTTCCAGCTCCAGTGGTGACCACTGCCACCTTCTCCTCTATGACGAGCTGCATAAGCTCGTCGGTGTAAGGAGACATGAGCATTATGTTCACCCCGAAGGGCTTTGAGGTGAGCTCTTTGGTCTTTCTTATCTGAAACCGCACCTCGTCAGGGGTAAGATGGCCTGCCGCCACTATACCGAGTCCGCCAGCCTCCGAGACGGCAGCGGCAAGGTGGTAATCGGAAACCCAAGCCATTCCACCCTGAAAGATGGGATATTCTATGCCGCAAAGCTCACAAATTTTGGTGTAAAACATGGAATCCTCCTCACCATTTTAGCACCATGGCTCCCCAGGTAAAGCCCGCCCCGAAAGCCACAAGAAGAAGCAAATCGCCTTCCTTTATCCTGCCCTCCTCAAGCGCCTCCCCCAAGGCAATGGGAATAGATGCGGCTGAAGTGTTGCCGTATTTCTGCAGGTTGACCACCACCTTTTCCATGGGCACATTTATCCTTTTGGCAAGGGCCTGGATTATCCTTATGTTGGCCTGATGGGGAACCACCCAGTCTATGTCATCGGGAGAAAGGCCAAGCTCCTCCAGAACCTCCATGGCAACATTGCCCATCTCCCTCACCGCCATCTTGAAGACCTCGTTTCCCTTCATTCTGGCAAAGTGAAGCTTCTCCTCAAGCACCCTCTCGTTAAGCTCAACAGCCACCCCCCTTGCGGGAAGTATGAGAAGGTCCCCGTAAGCTCCGTCAGCATGTAGCTTAAACCCTAAAATACCCCTGTCCTCGTCTTCAGTGGCACAGACCACCGCGGCTCCTGCACCGTCACCGAAGAGAACACAGGTGGTTCTATCCTCCATGTCCATTATCTTAAAAAGCTCCTCCGCCCCAACCACCAGAACGGTTCTGTAAGCACCCGCCCTTATGAAGGAGTCGGCAACGGAAAGTCCGTATATGAATCCCGTGCACCCTGCCGCAAGGTCAAAGGCAGGGGTGCCGTTTATGCCCAGCTTGTTTCCCAGTATGCAGGCTGTTGACGGAAAGAGATGGTCAGGCGTGGCGGTGGCACAGATAATGAGCTCTATCTCTTTCTTGTCTATACCGGCCTTCTCAATAGCCTTTTGAGAAGCGTAAAGGGCCAGGTCCGAAGTCAACACATCTTTAGATGCCCTTCTTCTTTCCTTTATGCCGGTTCTCTGGGTTATCCACTCGTCAGAAGTGTCCAGATACTCCTCAAAAAACTGATTTGTGAGCGTTTCCTCAGGAACATAATAGCTCAAACCCCGTATGTAAGACCTCATTCTTCCGTCTCCTCTTCACGAATGGACTTAAACTGAACTATTTTGCCCTTCAACTGCTTCCAGATGCTCTTGCCATAACCGATAACTTCCATGGCAACGGCAAGGTTCCTCTCTATCTTCTCGTTAAGCTGCTTTTCTGCCATTTCTACCGCAACTTTAACGGCATTTGCAATAGCCTTCGCATTTGACGAGCCGTGACA
>JAADEW010000065.1 GCA_013153205.1 Deferribacteres bacterium
AAATGGAATGAAAGCCAACTGCAAAAGCATTCTGGGACTTCTTGCCCTGGGGGCATCAAGGGGAACCATTCTTGAGTTAAGTGCTGAAGGGGCAGATGAGAGTGAGGCTTTTGAGGCTATGAAACGCCTCTTTGAGGAGAGGTTCGGGGAGGAAGAATGAGGCGTATCCTTAAAGGAAAAGGGCTTTCTCCGGGCAGGGTCAGAGGGAAAGCCGCCCTTGCTGTTCACATGCCCGTTAGAAAGACGGAGGCCAAACCCGTTCAGTTTTCTGAGGAGATAAGGCGTTTTTTCAAGGCAATAAGCGCCGCCAAGAGGGACCTTGAGATTCTGCGCTCAAGGATAGTGAAGACTTACAAAAAGCAGGAAGCCTCTGACATCATATCAACCTATCTCATGTTTATAGACGACCCGTCCTTTCTTGATTCCGTTACCGATAAGATAAGAAGGGGATACAGCGCTTACGACGCTATAACCGAGTTTTTTGACGAGATACTGGAGAAGTTTAAACGCATAGACGACAAGTATTTGAGGGAGAGAGAAAAGGACATAAAGTATGTGAGGCGCTACATCCTTACAAAGCTTTTTGAGGCTGAAATCAACTGGGACGACATTTTGAAGAGGGGAGACATCCTTATAATCCCCTTCATCTCACCGGTTGATGTCCTCTATTTGAGCGATAAGGGCTTCAAAGGGGTGATTGTGGAAAGGGGAAGTGAAACCTCCCATACCTCCATCCTCGCCAGAGCCCTTTCCCTTCCCATGGTAAAGTATCCCGACGCCACGGAGGTTCTTGAAGACGGACAGGAACTGCTGATAGACGGGGCAGAGGGGATTATCATCGTTGAGCCTGAGGAGAGCGACGGCGTATCCGAGAGGGTGGAGATAAAGCCCATAGGTGAGCCCCGGACTTCGGACGGCGTGTATGTTGATATATTTGCCAACATAGACTTTCCTGAGGAGGCGGTTACCGTTAAGGCTTACGGTGCGAAAGGGGTGGGAATCTTCCGCACCGAATACCTCTACATGACTTCCAAGGACTGGCCTTCGGAAGAGCAACAGGTGGACTACATCAGGCGACTGCTCAATTATGTTGGAGATTTGCCGGTGACCATAAGGATTGCCGACCTTGGAGGGGAAAAGATACCTATATATGCGGAGTTTCTGAGGGAGGTTCTCAACTACCGCGGTATCAGATTCTTTATGCACGAGGAAAGGCTGTTCAGAACCCACATAAGAGCCATCCTGAAGGCTTTTTCCGGCAGGAGCCTGAGGCTTCTCATTCCCATGGTCTCTTCTCCCTATGAGGTGAAGTGGGTTAAAACAGTTATGGATGAGGAGCTTGGAGGTATTAGCGAAAAACCGGAAGAGATACTTCTTGGAGCCATGATAGAGACCCCAGCCGGGGTTATGTCTTCTGCAGAAATCTGTGAAGATGTTGATTTCGTTAGCGTTGGCACCAACGACCTTATGAGCTTTTCTTTCGGCATAGACAGGGAGCTGAAGGTTCCGGATTACCTTGAGCCTCCGGAAAACCTCACTCTCATCCGCATGCTTAAAGAGATATACGACGCCGCCTCAGGAAAAGAGATAACCGTGTGCGGTGAGGTGGCAAGGGACAGGCTCTACCTTCCCTACATCCTTGCCATAGGCATAAGGCGCCTGAGCATCAATCCTGCTTTCATACCGGATTTGGTGAGCGAGCTTAACAGAATAAGCGTTAAAGATGTGAAGCTTGAAGGGCTCAAGTAGTTTTCAGTTGTTTTTGGACATAAAAAGCTTTACAAAAGCCTGAATGCTTCTGTCGTAGGTCCTTTCAAACTCGTCAGGAAAATAGCATGCGGGAAGCTCTCCCCGTGCCCGGTGGTATGCGATACACTCGCAACAGTAACCCTTTTTGGAGCACGGCTCATAGGTGCAGTTACAGTTTTCAAGATTTTTTCTGTAGTTTTTGCAGTCCTTCATTTCTCCTCTGTCTGGGCGAGGTATTTGTTGACTCTGCTCATGAGCCTTGACTTTCTCCTTGCCCCTTCGTTTCTGTGAAACACGCCTTTGCTCACGGCTTTATCTATGGCTTTCTGGGCTATTACGAGCCTTGCGAGAACCTCTTCTTTTGATGCGTTATCCTTTATGGCTAAGAGAACCTTTTTTGTCATGGTCTTCACATAGCTTCTTATGGACTTGTTTCTCAATCTCCTCTTTTCTGCCTGTCTCATCCTCTTTTTAGCGGACTTAATGTTCGGCAACTTGAGCCCTCCCTTTTAAATTTTCAGTGTGCCTTTGAATGCCATACTTGCCTTGGAGTGTCAATAGTTTTATACCCTTTTAGGGGATAGAGTAAATTGAGGAGGTAGATAGATTAGGAACTTTTCCGAGAAGCTTCTGGCTTTCATTATTGCGTTTCTTTTGTGGAATTACATAACCTCGCAGGGCAGTGTAGAGGTGACTTATGTTGTGCCCATTGAGTATAGAAACATGCCTTCCGACTTTGAGATTGTGGGGGATTTTCCCTCCTTTGTTACCGTGCGCTTGAGGGGGAGTGCTTTAATTCTCAGAAACTTGAAGCCTCAGGACATAAAGGTGTGGGTTGATTTGAGGGATGTAAAAGAGGGGAAGAACAAGATATACATTAAAAACGTCAAGGTTCCCGAAGGGGTTAAGGTGGTCAAGGTAAGTCCCGAAAGAATTGTGATTGGATTTGAAAAGATTGTGGCGAAACGGCTGGGTGTTAAGGTAAAGTGGAGGAAGAAACCGAAGTTCAGGTGGAGGGTATCTCCTCCCTATGTGGAGGCACGGGGCAGAAAGAGCATCCTTAAAAAGATGAAGTTTGTTACCACGGAACCCGTTGACCCCGATGTTCTTATGGCCGATAAGGTAATTGAGGTGAGGATAACGGCTCCTGCCGCCATAACCATTGAACCGGAGATGGTAAGGGTGGAGGTCTTGGAATGAAAAGGCTTTTTGGCACCGATGGAATAAGGGGAAGAGCCAATGTCTATCCCATGACCCCTGAGGTTGCTCTGAAGGTGGGCAAGGCAGTTGGGCTTCTGTTCAGCAACAACTCCCACTCAAAGGGCAGGGTGATTATAGGTAAGGACACGAGGCTTTCCGGCTATATGCTGGAAGCCGCTCTCGTTGCAGGTATATGTGCTATGGGAGCTGATGCCTATCTTCTGGGGCCCATGCCCACACCGGGTATAAGCTTTATCACCAAAAACATGAGGGCAGATGCAGGAATCGTCATATCGGCTTCCCATAACCCTTACTGGGATAACGGCATAAAGCTTTTCACCTCTGAGGGGATGAAGCTGGACGACGAGCTTGAGGCGAGAATGGAGGAGCTGATAACCTCCGAAAAGATTGATGGTTCGCCGGATAAAATAGGCAAGGCCTTCAGGATTGAAGACGCCGTGGGCAGGTATGTGGTCCATTTGAAGCAGTCTTTTCCTGAGGGAAAGACTCTGGACGGTTTGAAGATAGTGGTTGATTGCGCAAACGGCGCTACCTACAAGGTGGCTCCCATGGTTTTCGGTGAGCTCGGTGCCGAAGTGGTGAAGATGAACTGTGAACCTGACGGGTTCAACATAAACGAAAACTGCGGTTCCACCTGTCCTGAGCCCATGGCAAAGAGGGTGGTGGACGAAAAAGCTCACATTGGGTTTGCCTTTGACGGAGATGGGGACAGGGTGATTATAGCCGATGAGAAGGGGAACATAATAGATGGCGATGACATTCTTGCCGTATGCGGTATAGAGCTGAAAAGGGAAGGGGCCCTGCCTTCTAACAAGGTGGTATCAACTGTAATGGCGGGGAAGGGGCTTGAAGTCTCTTTGGGCAGAGAGGGGATAGAACTTGTAAGAACCAGGGTTGGGGATAGGTTTGTTTACGAGAAGATGGTGGAGCTTGGGGCTCCTCTGGGTGGTGAGCCTTCAGGACATGTTATCTTTAAAAAGTTTGCGGAAACAGGAGACGGGATACTCACGGCTCTTCAGGTGCTGTGGGTGATGATAAAGCACGGCAGGCCCCTTTCGGAGATTGTGGCGGAAAGGAGCCTCCGCTTTCCCAAGGTGGAAAAGTCTGTTGAGGTATCCGAGAAAAAGCCCCTTGAGGATACCCCCCTTGCTTCTGTTATAGAAAAAGCCGATAACGAGTGTAAAGCCATGAGCGGACGCGTTCTGGTCAGGTATTCCGGAACCGAGATGAAGCTGAGGATTCTGGTTGAGGGGGAGGATGAGCTTCTCGTGGAAAAGATAGCCTCTTTTATAGCGGAGCAAGCAGCCAAATACCTTTCTTAAATAGGGAGGAGAGCATGAAATATATCAGGCTTGGTGTCAATGTTGACCATGTGGCTACGGTGCGCGAGGCGAGAAAGACTTACGAACCCGACCCTGTTGCCGCCGCTGTTCTGGCTGAGCTTGGAGGAGCGGACGGTATCACGGTGCATCTGAGAATGGACAGAAGGCACATAAAAGAGAGGGACCTCAAGCTGTTAAAGGAGGTGGTCAAAACCCGGTTGAATCTTGAAATGGCAACCACTGATGAGATGCTCAAGATAGCTTTAACCGTGAAGCCCCATCAGGTTACCCTCGTTCCGGAAAGGGAAGGGGAGATAACCACTGAAGGCGGGCTTGATGTTGAGTCCAACCTTGACAAGGTGAGCAAGGTGATAGAGGCTTTGAAAAGAGAAGGGATTGAGGTGAGCATCTTCGTTGACCCTGAACCCGTTCAGATAAAGGCTTCAAAGAGGGCTGGAGCCGATGCCATAGAGATTCACACCGGTATTTACGCGGAGGCGCGGGGTGAAAAGAGGATTGGTGAGGAGCTGAGCAGGATATTTGAATCGGCCAATCTTGCCAAAAATCTTGGCTTGAAGGTTCACGCAGGACACGGCTTGAACTACAAAAACATAATCCCTGTGCTCAAGACCCCCGGTCTGGAAGAGGTTAACATAGGCCACAGCATAGTGGCGAGGGCGGTTCTCGTGGGGATGGAAAGGGCTGTGAGGGAGATGAAAGAGGTGATAGATGCGTTCTCCTAAGGTGCTCTTTCTAACGGGTCTGGGAGCGGGGCTTTCTCCCGTTGCACCGGGAACCGCTGGTTCTGTGGTGGGGCTGCTTCTCTATCTTCTATTTCTCTCAAAGATGCCGTGTATTATCGCTCTGTTTGTTATTCTGTTTGTTATGGGGCTTTCAATCCACTTTTGTGAGGAGTCGGTGGCACTCTTCGGTGAAGAGGACAGCCCGAAAATAGTTATAGACGAGATAGTGGGGATGTGGGTTTCCCTTTTCTGTGTGAAGCTCTCCTTCTATTCAGTTGTTGATGCATTTTTGATATTCAGGTTTTTTGATATCTACAAACCTTACCCGGTGAGGTTTATGGATAGATTGGGAGGAGGCGCTGGCATAGTTATGGACGATGTGATGGCTGGTATTCTCACCAACATCATACTGAGGATTATTTTCTGAGGGCAGATGCAGAGGGCGATAAAACTATTCGTTTTAGGGCTGGTCTTTTTTTTCCACCTATACGGGCTTTGCTTTTCTGAAGACGCAAAGATTGTGATAAACGCCAGGTCTATAAAAAGGCTTCCCTCCCTTAACCTCGTTATAGCCAAAGGCGGGGTTGAGATAAGGTATAAGGGGGTGCGGCTTACTGCGGATGAAGTCAGGCTCAACGTCAAGACCAAGGACCTCATAGCTGTGGGGAATGTGACCATCTGGGAAAAGGACAGCTATATGAAGTGTGATAGGCTGGAGTTTAACCTTGACACCAAGCAGGGAATAGCTTACAGGGCCAGAGGCTACTTTTCCCCTTACTACTACTTCAAAGGCGAAAAGATAAAAAGGCTTTCGGACAGCGTTTACAACATTTACAAAGGTGAGGTGACCACCTGCGAGAGCTGTGAGGGTAAAGAGCCTGACTGGAAGTTTAAGGGCAGAAGAATAATAATAAACACCAGAAGCTTTACCAGAGTTTACGGCGCTTCAGGCTGGATAAAGAAGATTCCGGTGATTTATGCCCCTTACCTTCTGATACCCGTGAGAAAGGAGAGGAAGACGGGCTTTCTCATTCCCAAGGTGGGTTATAAAAGCGGTCTTGGCACTTTTGTGCAGGTTCCCTTTTACTGGGCTATATCTGAGAGCCAGGATGCCACCTTTTGGGCAACCCCTTATTCCGACGGAAGCCTGAAAGTGGCGGCTGAATACAGGCAGAAGTTCTCAAAGGACGAGTTTCTCTATACGAGGGGCAATTACCTTGAGGAAAAGAGCAAAAAGAGCAACCGCTGGAGTTTTAAGCTGGATGCCTTTAAGAGGCTTCCCTACGAGACCGAGCTTACCGCAAAGGCCGATATAACCAGCACAACCAAGTATAAAAAGGAGTTCAGCGAGGACTTTGAGTCATACACCAAAAGGTTTAACGACAGCTACCTTCTTCTTGTCAGGCGGTTTGCCAATGCAAGGTTCAGTGTGCTCGGCAGGTTCAAGGACGACCTTGAATACGGCTACGAGCAGAGAACGGACAGGATACCTGAGGTCAACTTTGATTTTTACTCCACCAGAGTGAAGCACACCCCCTTTTACATTGAGGGAAAGGCACAGTTTCTCAAATACAGGGACAAGAACGATACGGAGGGCTATGACTATAAGGTAAGCCGAATAGACCTTTTCCCCAAGATATTGCTTCCCTTTGAGCCGCGGCCCTGGTTCAGCATCACTCCCAAATACGGCTTGAGATATACCGCATGGAGCAAGCATCTTGACAGAAAATCCGGTATGGACCCCGGCTGGATTTCAAGGACCATATACACCTTTGAAACCTATGTGAAGGGTCCCCTTCTTTACAAGAACTTTACCCTTTTGGGCAGGAAACTTCGCCACGATGTAATTCCGGAGGTTAGATACCTTTACATTCCGGACGAAAGAAAAGACCAGGAAGACATATACCGCTTTGACGATGTGGATGTTATGGACCCGGTAAATAAGGTTACCTATTCTATTACCAACAGGTTTTTTACTCTGGGAGAGCATCCCCGGGAGGTCATGAAGATACGGCTTGAGCAGAGCTGGGATATACTGAGGGATAGAAGGTCTTTGCCTAAAAAGTTTTCGGACATCATGTTTGAGGTGGATTTGAACCCTGCTCCAAACTTTTCTCTTCAGAGCAGGGTGTATCAGGGAGTTTACGGTGAGGGCGTTACCCGATGGAATGTCTCAACCTTTTTCTCCAAGCCTTTGCTTAAAGGGGAGCTTATCCCGAGCATGAGGCTTACCTACTACTATGTTAAGGGAACCCAGGAGAGATTTATCCGGTATGAACCGGCTCTCAGGTTTAAAAATGTGTCGGTGCGGCTTTCCTATAAGAGAGACCTCTACTATGACTACTGGGTGGACCGGTCGTGGTTTGTTCGCATAGAGAAGAAGTGCTGGTCCATAGACATAGGCTACAGGTCCGTGGACAACAGATACAACGGTGCCCGCAACGATAAGATGATAACCTTTCTTATAACTTTAAGGGGTATCGGCAGTTTCGGCAAAAGATAAGTTTACAGCGCCTCTTTGATTTTGCCGGCGTATTCCTCCATCTCCCCTTCGCTGTATTGTAGCTTTCTCCACCCAAACTTCATGCCGTCGTCATAAAACCTCGGTATTATGTGGACGTGGACGTGGAAGACTTCCTGACCGGAAGCCTCTCCCACATTGTTTATTATGTTCAATCCATCGGCGGAAAGAGCCGATTTGACCGCTTTTGCCAGCCTGTGGACCAGTTTGTAGAGCTTTCCTGCCTCATCTTCAGGCATGTCCAGCAGGGTGGGGTAGTGCTTTCTGGGTATCACCAACAGGTGCCCTTTGTTTACGGGTCCTATGTCCAGAAAGGCTAAAAATTCGTCGTCTTCGTAAACCTTGTATGCGGGAATCTCTCCTGATACTATCTTACAGAACACGCACATCTTTGTCCCTCCTCGTTGCAGATGTCCTGGAATTAAAATATAAATATACGAGAAAAGAGGCAACAGAGTTGTGAATACAAAAACCTTTTGTGGAGGTGGGTTATGGTTAAGCTTACCTTTTTGGGACATGCGTGCTGGCTTATTGAGAGCGAGCAGGGCAAGATTATAATTGACCCGTTTTTGACGGGTAATCCTCTGGCTGCTGCCAAGCCTGAGGATATCAGCGTTGACGCCATTCTTGTTACGCACGGACACGGAGACCATCTGGGTGATGCTATTGAGATATCCAAAAGATGCAATGCGCTGATAGTGGCGCCTTTTGAGCTTGTTAACTTCTGCGGTTCTAAAGGAGCCAATGCACACCCCATGCACATAGGCGGCTCAAGGGAGTTTCCCTTTGGCTGGGTTAAGCTCGTTCCCGCCTCCCACGGCTCGGCTTATGTGGGAGATGACGGGAGTGTGGTTTACACCGGTAACCCCTGCGGTTTTCTGCTGAAGACCGGAGGTAAGCTCATTTATCATGCGGGAGATACCGGCCTTATAGCGGACATGGAGCTCATCGGCAGGCTCTATGATGTGGATGTGGCGCTTCTGCCCATAGGAGACAACTTCACCATGGGACCTGATGATGCCGTGGTGGCTGTGGAGATGATAAAGCCCAGGGTGGTTATCCCCATGCACTACAACACATGGGACCTTATAGCTCAGGACCCCGTGAAGTTCTGTGAAATGGTGAAAGCCAGGACCTCGTCTGAGTGCGTGGTGGTGAAGCCAGGGGAGAGCTATGAGCTGTAAGAGGCTCTCCCTTCTCTTTGTAGCTTTTCTTCTTGCTGGATGCTCCCGGGTGTTTTATCAGCCCGGGAGCTCCGACTTTTACAGCCGGTATGTCTCTTACTGGCACAGAAGGGGGGAGATAAGAAGAACCCCCACAGACCTGATTATGAGTGCTGATGCCGTCTTTCTTTCCTGTCCCCTCAGAATGCGGATGGTGGATTTGATTGCTCAGCGAAAGGGATGGCGCAGTATAGAAACCGAATTCAAAAAGGAAGAGGAATACGCAGAGTGTCAGGCTTACTATGATTTTGTCCTTGCAGTATATACGAAAGACTCCTCGTGGAACGACCTTGACAGTCCCGATTCCATGTGGAAGGTGATTCTCGTAGCCGATGGCATCAGGCGTTATCCGGAAAGCATTGTCAGAGTTAAGCCGAAAGCAGATGAGGTTGCAGTCTTTTATCCTTTTATAAAGCCCTGGATGAAGGTTTACAGGGTGAGATTCGGCAGGGCGGGTATTCGCAACGCTAAAAGCCTCAAGCTGATAATTACCAGCCTCATGGGAAGGGTGACCCTCAGTTGGGACTTGAGATAGAGCTCGTCTGTCTTGACCTTGACGGGGTGATTTACAGGGGAGATGTCCTCATTGATGGGGCGCGCTTTTTTATACAAAAGCTCATTGAAAGGGGTGTGGAATACCTCTTTGTAACGAACTCCACCCTCTTTTCCCGTGAATTTTATGCGAGAAAGCTCAGGAAACTGGGAATTCCGGCCACGAAAGACATGGTGATAACGGCGGCTTACGCTACTTACAAGTATGTTGAGATGCGGGAAGGAACCAGTGCGTTTTCAGCCTTTCTCCTTGCTGAGAGAGGCCTTAGGAGAGAGCTTTCCCGGTTGAACTGCCGCTTCCTTAAGCCGACATCTTCCGAAAGAGCCGATTATGTCATAGTGGCTCTTGACAGGAGAATCACCTACGGCAAGCTCTGCAAAGCCACATGGGATATTATGGATGGAGCCGTTTTTATCGGGGTTAACAACGACGCTTTATGGCCCGTTGAGAACGGATTTATGCCCGGGGTGGGAGTTTTCGTTTCTGCCCTGGAGACCGCCACAGGGAGAAAGGCTTACATCGTTGGAAAACCCAATACTTTTATGCTTGAGCTTGCCAGAGAGAAGGTGAAGGTTCCCCCTTCCCGCATATTGATGGTGGGGGATAAGCTTGACAGCGACATATTAATGGGCAACAGAGCCGGGGTTCACACCGCTTTGGTTCTGACCGGGGTGACCTCCCTCTCTGAAGTTGAGCAGGCTGAAGGGGAGCTGAAGCCGGAAATCGTGGCTGAAGACCTCGTGGAGCTGTGGAGCAAAGTCTTCGGTTAGCCCTTCACCACCCCCAGCGGTCTCATTTTTGCGACGAGCCTTGCTATACCGGCTTTGTGAACCACATCCACCACTTCGGACACGTCTTTGTATGCATCCGGTATCTCTTCGTAAAGGGTTCTTCTGCTTGATGCCCTGACGATGATACCCCTCTTTTCCATTTCCGCCGCTATATCCCTTCCCCGCGCCGCTTTTTTTGCCTGATTTCTGCTCATCACCCTTCCCGCTCCGTGGCAGGTTGAGCCGAAGGTCTCCTCCATGGCCTTTTCGGTGCCGCAGAGCACGAAAGATGCCCGTCCCATATCTCCCGGAATTATAACGGGTTGTCCTGTGGTTCTGTATTCCTCCGGAAGCTCCGGATGACCCGGAGGGAAGGCTCTCGTTGCTCCCTTTCTGTGAACGGCAAGCTTCATCTTACTGCCGGAGACGGTATGCTCTTCTATCTTCACTATGTTGTGGGCTACATCGTAAACGGTGAACATCCCGAGCTCTTCCCAGCTTTTTCCTAAAACTCTTTCAAAGGCTTCCCTTACCAGATGGGCTATTATCTGCCTGTTTGCCCACGCAAAGTTTGCGGCACATGCCATCGCCGCAAGGTATTCCTGTCCTTCCGGGGAGTTGTAGGGGGCACAGGCAAGCTGTCTGTCCGGGACATTTATGCCGTATTTCTTGAGGGCTTTCTCCATGACCCTGAGATAGTCCGTGCAGACCTGATGGCCGAACCCACGGGAGCCTGTGTGTATCATGACGGTTATCTGCCCCCTGAAGAGTCCGAGTCTTTCAGCAAGCTTTGCGTTGTAAATTTCGTCCACCACCTGTATCTCAAGAAAGTGGTTTCCTGAACCGAGTGTTCCAAGCTGGTCCTTGCCCCTCTCGTATGCCCTGTCGCTTACGAGGTCGGGGTCTGCACCCGGAATGGCTCCGCCGGATTCCAGCCTTTCAAGGTCTTCGCTCACTCCGTATCCTTTCTCAACCGCCCATCTTGCCCCTTTTCTGACCACTGCTTTTCTTTCCTGCCGTGAAAGCTTGATGTTGCCCGATGAGCCCACTCCAGAGGGCACCATGGAGAAGACCATGTCCGTCAGGGGTTCAAGGCGGTTCTCCACCTCGGCAAGGGTGAGGTCGCTTCTTAAAAGTCTTACGCCGCAGTTTATGTCAAACCCCACCCCTCCCGGGGTTATAACGCCGTCTTCGGCTATGTTCGTGGCAACCACGCCGCCTATGGGAAGCCCGTATCCATAGTGTATGTCCGGCATGGCAAGAGATGCCTTCACTATTCCGGGTAGCGTTGCGGCGTTTGCCACCTGTTCGTGGGCGCCGTCCTCCACGATTTCAGGAAGCATCTTTTCCTTGGCGTAGATTATCCCCGGAACCCTCATGCCGGGCTTGTATCCCTTGGGAATCATCCAGCGGTAGTCGTCTATCTTCACGAATATGTTTTTGTTCTTCCCCATCTCGTCCCTCACACATCAAAGATGATTCTGCTTTTGAGAACGCCGCCTTCTTCCTTTATCTCAATGTTGTGAAAGGTGGCCGCCTTTATCTCTTCAACTATCTCGTGAGCATCGGGGTTAAAGGTATCCCCGCGCAAGATGGCTTTCACTCTATTCTCTGTAGCCTCTTTTACTTCTATCTCTTTTGCCAGAAACTTTTCGGCATCCCGCAGATAGATTATCTCGTTGAGCAGTGAGATTAGAAGGTCTTCCCGGTCAATGCCTTCCACCTCAATCTCCAGCTCTTTCTCGCCTTTTATCTTTTTTAAGTCATACATGAGCGATACCATACCCCTCACCGCTTCTTCCAGAAGGCTTTTGAAGTCTTCTGCCCATACCTCTATCCCTATGTCTGCTGTGGTATCAATTATTCTGTATCCCATCACTTTAAATGATAAACTTTTATCCGGCTAACACAAGATTATGTTGAAAATGTCCGCCTGCATAGGTAATCTCACAGGTATGAGGAAATGGAGAAGAAAATATTATGATATTTTTTCCAGCTTTTATGATTGGGTTATAAAAGCCCATTCTAAAGATGCACGGGAGAGGTTGAGAGAGTTCCTTATTGAAAAGGCAGAGCTTACCTCAGGCATGAGGGTCCTTGATTTGTGCACGGGAACGGGTTCTGTGGCGGTCAAAGTTAAAGAGCTTTACCCTGATTTGTCCGTGTTCGGTCTGGATTTTTCCATGGGCATGCTCCGTAAGGCAAAGTCTAAAAGGGGTGATGTTTTCTGGGTTTTAGGCTCTGCCGCCGGTATGCCTTTTAAGGACGAGGTTTTTGATGTTGTGTTCTGCTCCCATGCTTTTTACGAGCTTAAAGGGAAGGAGAAATACTGGGCTCTGGGAGAGGTTAAGAGGGTGCTCAAGAAAGGGGGCAGGTTTCTGCTGATGGAGCACGAGGTTCCCAAAAACGGATTTATCCGGTTTCTCTACTATATCCGCATCCTTTCCATGGGGTTCGGCGATGGCCTTGATTTCGTGAAAAGGGAGCTTGATGTGTTGAGGCTCTTTTTCCCTTATGTGACCAGGCTTTCTTCTCCGACGGGTAAATCAAAGCTGATAATAGGAGAGAAGAGATGAGAAAGTTTAAGCTCTTTTTGATTTTTATAGGGCTGGCGGTTCTTGCCGTTGACATATACATGAGCCACCGGGGAGCCTCCCTCTGTCCCTTTGAGGGGTGCAGGGTGGTTGCTGAAACCCCTTTCGCCAGAATATGGGGGATTCCGCTTAATTACTGGGGAATAGCCTTTTTTGTAGTCTCTCTTTTTCTGATTGCTTCTGATTATCTGTTTGCCTACTGGGTTTCCGTTGGTCTGGGTTTTTCTCTCTACCTCGTCTTTTTGCAGTTTGCAGTGATAAAGAAGGTGTGTCAGCTCTGTCTGTTCGTGGAGATAATAGTTTTTATCATGTTCGTTGCCTCGCTGAATTCCAGATTCTTAAAGAAGATGCTGCTTTTCGTGATTATAGGGTTTTTTGCGACCCATGCTTTTTATACATTCCCTCCTCCCTACAAGACGGACAGCCTGAAGCAACTGGCGACCTGGCGGGGAAATGGCGAGCTGGTTCTGGACTTTTTCTTTGACCCTGACTGTCCCGGATGCGAGAAGGTCTTTAAAAAGCTTGCAGGGGAGAGAAAGCTGATAAAGCAGATAACCTTCAGGTGTG
>JAADEW010000006.1 GCA_013153205.1 Deferribacteres bacterium
AAGTGGGCTTTCAAGGCGGGTCTGGCTCTCCTTTCAGGAAGGGTCAGGGAGGAGGACAGGCGTTTCTTGAAAGCCTTCGCTGAGGGTATGGGGTTCTCTTCTCACAAAGCCCTTTCTACCTTCTGCTTTCCGGACTTTTTCAACTGCCTGCTTTCCATCTCCAACAACCTTTTGGGCCTTTCCATTCCCCACATACCTTTGGGGTGTAGCGTTTTCGTTGCTTTTGACAGCGCCACAAAGGATAAAGCCCTATATCACGGCAGGAATCTGGATTACAGCGGTGGCAGAGTCTGGGAAAAGGGGCACTGCATTCTCGTTATGAAGCCTAAAAATGCGATTGCTTCTGTGAATGTTCTGAGTGAAGGGGTTTACGCTCCCGGAATAACGGCCATTAACGAGGAGGGGCTCTGCGTCAGCGTGGATTTGTGCTTCACCAGAGATGTCTCCTTCAGGAGGACACCTCTTTTGAGCCTCTTGTCTGAGATTGTGTCCAGCGCAAAAAGGTTGCGGGATGTGGCGGACATATTGAGAAAGAAAAAGCCCCTTGCAGGGTGGGCTGTGACGGTATCCAGCGCCAGTGAGAAAGATGCGGCTGTTTTTGAGCTTTCCGCCTCTTCGGTGGAGATGGTGCACCCTGAAAACGGTATCCTCTGCTACACCAACATGTATCTTTCGGAAGGCAAAAAGATGAAGGAGTATGCCCCTTCTTATGTGTGGGTTGAGAATAACTATGTGAGGTATGACAGGCTGAGGCAGTTTCTCCTTGAAAACAGCGGCCTTCTTGACGAAAAGATGCTAATAGCCCTTTTGGGAGACACATACGACCCCCTTATAGAGAGGGAGATGGCTTTTGCCAATACAATCTCAAATGCCGCAAACATCTCCTCTGCCCTGTTCTGCGCTGAAAAAGACAGGCTGTGGGTGGCGGAGGGGGATGTGCCCGTGAACAGAAAAAGCTTTGTTGAGTTTTCTCTGTCTAAGCTTTTCTCAGGCAAAGCGGAAGTTTTAGGTGAACTTAAAGGCAATTCCCTCGGCGAAAGGAAGGAGCGGGCGTTCAGGTATTTTGTTGAAGCCTGTTTTTCCTGGGAGGCTGAAGCGAACCTTGAGGCGGTCATTGCCTTTATGGACAAAGCTGTTGAGGAGGACGATGGAGAGCCCCTCTACTTTTTCGTAAGGGCGCTCTTTTTGCTGAAGGCTGAAAGGATAGAGGAGGCTTTCAGGGACATTGAGGTGGTGCTCAAGGGACCTCTCACCCATTACAAGAGGCTTGTGGTTTCTCTGTGGAAGGCGAGGATATACGACCTCATGGGAAACAGAGAGGAGGCTTATCACTGGTATGAAAAGGTTGTATCGGGTAAAGCTCCCCTCGATTTACAGAAGATGGCGTGGAAAGGGATAAAGAAAGGATACACCAGAAGGATGCTGAAAAAGATGGATGTTATCCCTTTTCTCGCCGATTTTGTGGATGTGTTATAAGCTCAAATCCCAGGTCTTCCACCAGCTTCTGGTCAAGGCGTGGGTCCCTTCCGGGTCTTGTCAGGTATCCGCCCACCATAAAGCCGTTTACTACAAGGGCGGCAAGCGCAAGGGTCTCTCTTAAGCTGGCTTCCCTTCCCCCGCAGAGCCTCAGCTCCGCTTCGGGAAACTTGAACCTCAGATACAGAAGAAGCTTCAGGAATTTGAGGGGTGGATAGGGCTTTTGGTTTTCAAGGGGGGTGCCGGGAATGGGAATGAGGAAGTTGATGGGTATGGATTCCGGCTCAAGCTCTTTAAGGCTTTCCGCAAGCTTAACCCAGTCCCTTTCGCTTTCGCCCATGCCGAAAAGCCCTCCACAGCAAAGCTCAAGCCCCGCCTCTTTCACTTTTTTTGCAAAGCTGAACTTCTTCTGCCAGTCTATCTTTGTGGTTATGCGTGGATAGAATTCCTTTGATGTCTCAAGGTTGTGGTGCACTCTCCTTACGCCGGATTCCTTCAGCTCTTTTAGAAAGTCTTCGGGGATTATGCCCAAAGAGACATCCACATCTATATCCACCCGGCTTTTTATTGCTTTCACCGCATCAATAATCTTTTCAAACTCTTTCTCGCTCAAGCTCTTTCCGCTGGTGACGATGCTGTATTTTACCGCCTTTGCCTCTTTTGCCTTTAAGGCTCCCTCCACCATTTCCTCAACATCCACCAGAGGATAGACGGGGGCTTTTGTCTTTTTGGGAAAGGCCTGTGCGCAGAAGGCGCATCCTCCGTTGCATATCCCGCTTTTGGCATTTATGATAGAGCAGAATTCAAAGGCCCTGCCCCACACCTCAACCCTTTTTTTAAAGCCATGGGAAAGAAGCTCGCATATCCTTTCTTCCGGTATCTTCAGTATCTCTTCAGGTTTCATCTTTGACCCTGACCTTCACCGTCTGGGAGCATGCGGCGACAAGCCTCCCGTCTTTCCAGCCTTTAAGGAATATGACGAGGTCCGTTCCCTCGCCTCCCCAGAAAAGCTCTCCTTTGATGAGAACCTCCGCTTCGTCAGGAGTTTTGCTCATCTCCACCCATCTGTTGATGAAGCTTTCCTGTGTTAAGTTTTTCAGTGAGGTTGTGAAGGCTTCCGGGATTTTTTTTCGGGACTTCACGGTGAAGTCTTCAACGAAAACGCTTTTCGGATAGGCTTGCGCCATTATGCAGGCGGTTAGATTGCTTATCGCTTCTTTCAGCTCTTTCTCCTTTACGAAAAGCACCCTTCTTTTTGACAGGGAGAGGGTGAATTGAGGCTGGATAAACATCTCCTCTTCAAGGAAAGCCTTCCCTCTGGCGCAACCTAAAACCGCTATCATTAAAGCAAGGCTGATAAATTTTTTCATGCTCTAATCTTACAATTGAGCTCCATTTTTTCAAGATGCCGGTTGACCTTGTGGTTTTAAGGATTTAATTTAGAGCACTATGAAATACGTAAGGGCTGATAGAGTTCTTGAGCTTATAGGGAACACCCCTATTGTGAAGCTCAATGCCTTCTCCACCGGGGAGGTGGAAATCTGGGCGAAGATAGAAGCCTGTAATCCCGGCGGCAGTATAAAAGACAGAGCGGCTCTCTTCATGATAGAGGGTGCGGAGAAAAGAGGGGAGCTGACCAAGGACAAGACGATTATTGAAGCCACCTCTGGTAACACGGGCATCGGTCTTGCCCTTGTTGCGGCGGTTAAGGGATACAGGGTCAAGATAGTTATGCCTGAGTCCGTGAGCCTTGAGAGAAGGGCTATACTGAAGGCTTTTGGGGCTGAGGTGGTGCTTTCTCCGGGAGATAAGGGCACGGACGGTGCAATAGAGCTTGCCGCCAGAATTTACGAGGAGAACAGGTCAGAGTATTACATGCCCAACCAGTTTGACAATCCCGACAACATGAGAGCCCATTACGAGACCACGGGACCTGAGATATGGGAGCAGATGGAAGGCAGGATTGACGCCTTCGTAGCGGGGATAGGCACGTCCGGAACCCTCATGGGGGTTGGAAAGAGGCTGAAGGAGCTCAATCCCGATATTAAGCTTTTCGGGGTGGAGCCCCCTCCGGGACACGGCATTCAGGGCTTGAAGAGCCTTGACGAAGCGCGGGTGCCAAAGCTTTTTGACCCTTCCCTGCCCGATGAGCTTATAAGGGTGTATGACGAAGAGGCTTTTGAGATGATGAGGAGGCTTCCTAAGCTTGAAGGGCTTTTCGTGGGCATATCTTCAGCGGCGGCTCTGATTGGGGCGTTGAGGGTTGCCGAAAAGCTCAAAAGGGGAAGGATAGTCACAATCTTTCCTGACGGTGGAGACAGATATCTTTCAACGGGGATTTTCTGAGTCTATTTCATGAAGATAACAGGTGTTTCCGGTTCCGCTCTTTCCTTTTACCTTTCGGAGCTTTTTGAGGAGGGTGGAAGGCTTCTTGTGGTTGCCCCTTTTGAAGAGGCTCCGCTTATCTACAGAGAGCTGAAAACCTTTACGGACCCGCTCTTTTTTCCCGCCTGGGATGTGGAGCCTGAAAGCGGACTTTCCCCTTCCGTTTCCGTTGTGGCAGATAGGGTCAGAACCCTGGTTGAGCTCGTTAACCGCTCAAAGTATCTGGTTGTGACCACCCCTTACGCCCTTGCCCAGAAGGCTTCGGACCCCATGGATGTGCTTGAAAAACTGCAGGTTGTGGTTAAAGGCGCAAATCTCGTAAGGGATGAGTTCGTCAGGACGCTGGTTGACATGGGCTACACCAGGGTTTCCGTGGTGGAGAATGTGGGGGGATTCAGCGTAAGGGGCGATGTTATAGATGTGTTTCCTCTGGGCGAAAGAACCCCATACAGAATAGAGCTTTTCGGTGATGAGGTGGAGTCTATAAGGAGCTTTGACCCTGTAACCCAGCGCTCTTTGCAGGAGAAGGGTTCCATCACCGTGCTTCCCTTTAAAGAGCCTGACGCGGTTCGTGATGCCCTTGAGGTGTTGCAGGCTGACAGAGTCGTTTTCGTTGACCCCGATACAGTGAGGGCTCAGTTTGAAGACGCCGCCTTCTGGGGCGATGGAGAGGTTAAGGCTTTAAGCCCGCATGTTGAGATTTTCCCTTTTGAAGAGGCAAAAAGCGGTATTCAGACCCATTTTCTCCTTGATGCCTCCTTGAAAGGGGAAAAGCGGATAAGTTATGTGGCTTCAAGGGTTAGGGAGCTTCTTAAAGAGGGATTTAAGGGATTTGTGGTCGTTGAGGGCAGAGACCGGCAGAAGGCTATATACGAGCTGTTTCTGAATTACGGGCTTACCGCAAGACCCACCGAATACAGGCGTTCCCTTGTGAGGACCGGGCTGTATGTCATTCCCGGATTTCTGCGGGAGGGGTTTCTCTGGGAGGAATACGGCGTCTTTTTCATAACGGAGAAGGAGCTGTTCGGGAAGAGAAAGGCAAAGAGAAAGAAGGTGCGTGCAAAGGGTTCTCTGCTGACCTCTCTCAGAAATCTTTCCCACGGCGATTATGTTATTCACAGGGACCACGGCATAGGCGTGTTCAGAGGGCTCAAAAAGACGGAAGCCTCCGGTATGGTGAAGGAGTTTCTGACCATAGAGTATAAGGACGGCGATGTCCTTTATGTTCCCGTGGACAAGCTCAACCTCGTCCAGAAGTATGTGGGTGCAGAAGGCTCCCCTCCGCGTATAGACAAGCTCGGCGGCACCACTTGGAAGCGGGCAAAGGAGAAGGTGAAAAAGGGGCTGGAGAAGTTCGTTAAGGAGCTTCTTGAGCTTCAGGCGAAAAGACTCAGCGCAAAGGGATTTGCCTTTTCCCCGGATACCCCGTGGCAGAGGGAGTTTGAGGAATCCTTTCCCTACGAGGAGACCCCTGACCAGATGAAAGCCGTTGAGGATGTGAAGGCTGACATGGAGTCTGAGAAGCCCATGGAGCGGCTTATATGCGGTGATGTGGGGTTCGGCAAGACGGAGGTCGCCATGAGAGCCGCTTTTAAAGCGGTGGTTGACGGAAAACAGGTTGCGGTCCTCGTTCCCACCACCGTTCTGGCGGAACAGCATTACGAAACCTTTTCGGAAAGGTTTAAGGACTACCCCGTTAACATAGAGGTGCTGAGCAGATTCAAAAGCAGGAAGGAGCAGAAGCGGATTCTGGAGGCTTTAAGAAAGGGTGATGTGGACATCGTTATAGGCACCCACAGGCTCCTTTCTGACGATGTGGTTTTTAAGGATTTGGGGCTCGTTATAATAGACGAGGAGCACAAGTTTGGCGTAAAGCACAAGGAGAAGTTCAAAGCCCTCAAGGCAAATGTGGATGTTCTGCTTCTTTCTGCAACCCCCATTCCGAGGACGCTGAATCTGGCTTTGTCCGGCCTCAAAGACATTTCGGTAATAGAGACGCCCCCTGAGGGAAGGAAGACGGTTAAGACCTTCGTTACCACCTTTCGGAAGGAGACCCTGAGGAGGGCTATCTCAAGGGAGCTTTCAAGGGGCGGTTCCGTATTTATCGTGCAGAACAGGATAGAGGGGCTTGAGGAGCTTGCCGGCACGGTTCGTTCCATGTTTCCTCAGGCTAAAATAGACATCGCTCACGGCAGGATGAAAAGCTCGGAGCTGGAAAAGATAATGTATAGGTTCTTCAAGGGAGAGACCAGCATTCTGATTTCCACTGCCATAGTGGAGTCCGGTCTCGACATACCCAATGCCAACACCTTGATAGTGGTGGGGGCGGAAAAATTTGGCCTCGCTCAGCTTTATCAACTGCGGGGCAGAGTGGGAAGGGGAAAAGAGACGGCTTACGCCTATTTTCTGGTGACTCCGGGAAGCCTCACGGAGGAGGCGAAAAAGAGGCTGAAGGCGCTTCAGGAGTTTTCCGAACTCGGCTCCGGATTGAGGCTTGCCTTAAGAGACATGGAGATACGCGGATTTGGCAGTATCCTCGGGAAGGAGCAGTCAGGCAACATAGCGAGTATCGGGCTTGAGGAGTATCTCAACCTCCTTGAGGAGACGGTTAATCGGATGAAGGGCGAGGAGAAGGTCAGGGAGATAGAGCCTCAAATAGTGGTGGCGGTGGAGGCGTATATACCCGACTCCTACATTGAGGACGACAATGTTAAGCTTGCCGTTTACAAAAGGATTATGAGCGCTGACATTGACGAGCTTGACGAGGTCAGGGAAGAGGTAAGGGACCGGTTTGGCCAGCTACCCGATGAGGTAGAGGGACTTTTCACGCTGTCAGCTCTCAAAATCCTGTGCAAAAGGCTGTTTGTGGAAAAGCTTCAGCAAAAAGGGAAAACCTTTTCGCTTGAGTTCTCTCCCTGCGCCTCCGATGCCGTCTTAAAAAAGGTGGAGGCCTCTGAAGGTTTTGTGAGAAAGGGGGAGAGAAGCTTTATCTTCCTGTCTGACGGGGTTAAGCCCCTTATTGAAAGCTTGCTAAAGCTTATTAGTGATGTTAACCTTCAAAAAACCAGAGTGGGAGAGGGGAAATGAGAAAAATTGCAGCCGTTTTGTCATTGATTTTCGCTATGGTTCTGATAAGCGGTCCTTCATACGGAAAGAAGGAGAAGGTGCTTGCCCGGGTGAACGGTGAGCCCATTACCGAGAAGGACTTTAGCGAGGCTCTTGAGGTTCTGCCGCCTCAGCTTAGAGCCGTGGTGCAGAGCAATCCCGACATGAAGAAAAAGTTTCTTGAAAATCTGATTAACCAGAAGCTCCTCTTACAGCAGATGAGGAAAGAGGGGGTAAAGGAGGACGAGGAGATAAAGAGGAAGGTGAGACAGTACAGGGAGGCACTGCTTCTCAAAAAGTATGTGGACGAGAAGCTTTCTAACATAAAGGTGACGGACGAGGAGGTAAAAGAGTATTACGAGAAGCACAAGTCCGAATTTACCCAGCCTGCCAAAATAAAGGTGAGGCACATACTGGTTAAGACGAAGAAAGAGGCAGAAGAGATAAGGAAGAAGCTTTTGAAGGGGGCGGATTTTGCCGCTCTTGCCAGAAAGTATTCCATTGACAAGGCTTCTGCCAGAAACGGTGGTGAGCTGGGTGAGCTGACCAGAGACAGTCTGGTTAAGGAGTTTGCGGATGTGGCGTTTTCCCTTAAAGTTGGTGAAATCAGCAAGCCTGTGAAGACCAGATTCGGCTACCACATAATACAGGTGGAGAAGAAAACCCCTGAGGTGGTGATACCTTTATCCCATGTGAAGGAGGAGATTAGGCAGACCCTGCTTCATCAGAAAAGAAGTGAGGCTTTGAGAAAGATGATAGAGGACTTGAAGAAAAAATCCAAGGTAGAGGTTTATGTGAAGTGAGGAGGTTTGTTTTTCTGCTGGGTGCTCTTTTAATTTTTTCCGCCACAGCAGGTGGGGTTATAATAGAGAAGATAGTTGCCGTGGTGAACGGTGAGCCCATCACCTTAACGGAACTGCAGGAAAGAGCCATTTTCATCAAGAACGCCACGGGCAAGGATTTGCCCCTGAAGGAGGTCTTGAGGCAGGTCATCCTTGAGGAGCTTCAGCTTCAGGAGGCGAAAAAGCTTGGGCTTGATGTGGACCCGGATGTGGTGAACTCATACATTGAGAACTTCAAGAAAGAAAACGGTATGACCGACGAGGACTTCAAAAAGTTCCTTGAGGAAAGGGGAATAACGGAAAAGGCTTACAGAGAGGAGATAAGGCGAAAGATACTTATAAACAAGCTCATGAATTACGAGATAAAGTTGAGGGTTGCCGTTCCGGAAGAGGAGGTGAGGGAGTATTACGAAAAGCACAAAGAGGAGTTTCGCCTTCCTGAAGGGGCTGAGGTGTGGATGATTTTCATTCCCAGAGAGGAGGGAAAGGAGCTTGCCGAAAATATATACGCAAAAATTCTGGCTGGAGAATCCTTTGAAGAGCTTGCCAGAAGGTATTCAAAGGGTCCCCATGCCGAGGATGGGGGAAGGCTCGGTATCGTCAAGAAAGGGGATTTGGTGAAGGAGATAGACGAGTTCGTGTTCAATACCGACAAGCCCTTGGGGTTTATTGAACGGCCGGAAGGCTATTACATCGTCAAGGTTAAGCGCTACAAGGAGAGATACATACCCTTTGAGCAGGTTAAGGACAAGATAAAGGCGAAGCTCCTTCAGGAAAAGTTTGAGAAAAGGTATAAGAGCTGGCTTAACGAGCTGTTTGAGAAGGCTACCATAAAGATACTTATGTGATTTAGGCTTCCTGAGCAGGCTTCAGATGATAGATGGCTTCTTTGAAGGTTTCGTAAAAGTCGTCTATCCTCACCACATACATTCTGAAAAGGGCCCTTAGCGCTTCAGCTCCCGTCTGGGTTATGTCCGTGAGTATCATGTAGGCGTGCCTGTAATCAAGCTGAAGTATGTCCGCCACTTTGGAGTATTTGTCAATGTATCTCTGGTAATCTCCCGTTTTGGCTTCTATCCAGAAGATTTCGTTTTCTATCTTAAAAAGAAGGTCCAGCTCAAAGTCGTCTCCGTTCGGCAGGATAACCTGCGGATTTTTCAGGTATGAGTAGTTAAGGGGTATGGGGTGCGAGATGCTTTTTATCGCCTCTATAACCGCTGATTTGGCATATCTTTCAAGCCATCCACCGGTGAAAAAGTTTATGGCTTTGGGTATTCTGTTCACCTTGGCGTAAAGGAGGTATTTGGGGGATTTGAAGTATTTGTATTCCTCTAAGAAGGCTATTTCGTAGAGGTTTGTGCAGAGCTGGGTTATGCTGGCAATCTCCTCCTGTCTGTAGTCCTTCAGGTCTATCTTGAAGCCTCTTCCGGTGTTTAGGTTTCTCTTTATCTGCCTGTAGAGGTCCTTTATGTGAGAGAACCTGTTTCCCATGAAGAAGGCTATTCTGTCCAGAACCTCGTCGGCTTCGCCTTCGGGGCGTATGTTTTTAATTCTGATGCCGCGGGAATTCAGGTATTCTTCTATTTCGGAGAAGTCGTTTACGAAACTGCATTCTGACTTTCTCTCTGCGGGTGAGCTTGCTGAGCTTCCCTTCAGCAAAGCCGTTTTATTGCTCCCTCCGTTGCCAGCGGAGTCTGCAATCCGTTCAAGGGCATTTGCTATCCGCTCTAAAAGAGCTATTATCTCTCTTTCCATGCCGCTGTCCATGGTGTAAGTCAGCCGTGTCGTTTATGGTATTAAAAACCGGTTAGAATATTAAGTCAATCTTTCCGGAATTGGTGGAAAAACTTGTGCGTGCCGCTACTTTATTACGGCAATGCCTATGTCGTTTATGTTGTTCGCCTTTAGTATTCCCAGAACCTTTATCACGAATCCATAGGGGAGGTTTTTGTCTGCCCGGATTAAAGCGCTCCTTTCGGCAATGTTTTTTTCGGATTTTATAAGGGCTTCAAGGGTGGTAAGGTCTATCTTCTTTCCGTTTAAGTAAATCTCCTTGTTTCGGGTTATCTCTATGACGTATTCTTTCTTTTTAACGGAGACGGTTCCGGCTTTTGATTCCGGAAGGTTGATGTTCAGCCTCCTCTGGAAGTTGATAAACTGGGTGGATACCATGAAGAATATGAGAAGGAGAAATACGATGTCCGTCATGGAAACGAGGCTTATTCCCGGCTCTTCCTCTTCTTTAAAGAATCTCACGGCTTCTGCTCCGTCAGTCTGTCTATAACTCTAAGTGCTATCTCTTCCATTTCTGTGGACAGTTTATCAAGCTTGTTTCTCAGAAAATTGAATGCGAGAATGGAGGGAATACCCACTATAAGTCCCGCGGCTGTGGTGATAAGGGCTTCCGATATGCCGCTTGCTATGAGTTCGGGCTTTCCCGTTCCCACCTTTGCTATGGTGGAAAACGCCTGTATCATTCCTAAAACCGTGCCCAGAAATCCCAGCATGGGCGCCACATTGCCTATGGTTGACAGCGCCCTGAGCTCTCTTGCAAGCACGGCAATTTCGTGCTGGCCCACGCTTTCCATGGCTTTGGTGGCTTCAAGCCAGCCGTATTTCGCCCTCTTTACTCCGGTTAGGATGATTCTTGACAGGGGGGTGTCGTATTTCAGGCAAACCTTTTTTATCTCTTCCGGGTCTGCTCCGGCTTTCTCAAGCTCTTTCACGAACCTTTCCGGGATGATTTTTGATTTCCTGTAAGCCACAAGCCTTTCCATAAACACAGCAAGGGCTATTACGGAGCAAAGGAGTATGGGATACATTATGATACCGCCCTGCTGTATCCAGAGAATTAGCCTGTTGTCCATGTCTCCCCCGCACACTCCTTAAGCTTATAGGGATATTAAACAGAAAAGGAGCGGGAATAAAACCCCGCTCCTCTTTTTTCCATCTGTGAAAGCCTTATTTACTGTTCCTGCTGTTCCTCTTCCTGCGGCTGTTCCTGCTGGCCCTGCTGCTGTGCAGCCTGAAGCAGTTCGTCCGGTGTGGCTTCCCTCACCTCTTTGATGTAAAGGGTGAAGTAAAGGGTTTTGCCGGCTAACGGGTGATTGAGGTCAACGGTGACCGTTTCGTCGTCAAAGTCTATCACCTTCATGCCAATCTCTTCACCCTGAGGGGTCTGCATAACGAGCAGAAGGCCTTCCTTCAGCTCTATGTGGTCAGGAATGAAGTGTCTCGGGATTTTCTGGATGGCTTCCTCGTTTCTCTCCCCGTATGCTTCCTGGGGAGGCACCTCAACCTTAACCACATCTCCCTCTTCCTTTCCTTCAATGGCTTCCTCAAGCTTGGGCATCACCATTCCCTTGCCGTAGATGAAGCTTATGGGAGTGCCCTTTTCTTTGCTGGATTCTATGAGCTCTCCGTCGTGTCCGTCAACGCGAAGCTCATAGTCCATGGTCACTACGGTATTTGGTCCTATTTTCATTGCAAAATCCTCCAAAATATTTTTCTTAGATTATTGCCAAAAGGATTTTATGTCAAATAAAATTTAGGAATACTTTATCAGGGGGAGGTGATGCTATGGCTGAAGAGAAGCTTCTCAACAACGAAAGGGAAAGATGGGCTACCAGAATGGGATTGATACTCGCCATGGCCGGAAACGCCATCGGGCTTGGCAACTTCCTGAGGTTCCCCGTTCAGGCCGCTCAAAACGGCGGCGGCGCCTTTATGATACCTTATCTCATCGCCCTTGTCCTCATCGGGATTCCCCTTATGTGGGTGGAGTGGGCTATGGGCAGATACGGAGGTTCTATAGGCCACGGAACCACTCCCGGAATCTTCTATTCCATTACGAAAAGCAAGTGGGGCAAGGTTCTGGGCACTTTGGGGCTGTGGATTCCCATGGTGGTGGCCATCTACTACATCTACATTGAGTCGTGGACCCTGGGATATGCCCTGAGCTTTATAGTGGGAGCCATTCCCAAGGTTAAAGCGGTTGCCGGCCTTTCCCAGCAGGATTATCTCAAGCCCTTCTCCGACTTCTTGGCTAAATACATCGGGGCAGGAAAAGGCACCTTTATGAAGCCCACTTATGCCTATCTGGTCTTCCTCATCACCTTTGCCATCAACTATTACATTCTCTGGCGCGGTGTGGTGAGGGGAATAGAGGCTTTTGCAAAAAGAGCCATGCCTCTCCTTTACATTCTGGCCGTGATACTTCTGGTTAAGGTCTTTCTGCTCAAAACCCCGCAGGGCAGTGCCGTTCAGGGACTTGGTTTTCTTTGGACCCCCGATTTTTCCGCCCTCAAAAACCCCAAGGTGTGGATAGCCGCGGCGGGACAGGTCTTCTTCACCCTGTCGTTAGGCTTTGGAGCTATCGTGGCTTTCGCATCTTACATTGACAAGGATGACGACATAACCCTTTCCGGGCTTACCACCACTTCCCTCAACGAGTTTGCCGAGGTGATTCTCGGAGGTTCAATAGCCATTCCTGCCGCTGTTGCCTTTTTCGGCCTTGCGGGGACGGTAAGTATTGCCAAAAGCGGCGCCTTTAACCTTGGGTTCGTGAGCCTTCCTGCTATCTTCGTGAACATGCCGGGTGGGGCGGTATTCGGTTTTATGTGGTTTGCCCTGCTTTTCTTTGCCGGACTCACCTCTTCAATAGCTATAACCCAGCCTTTCATCACCTTTCTTGAGGACGACTACAACCTCCCCAGAAAAAAAGCGGTTACTTACACCATGCTGATAATCTTCGTGGTGGTTAACTTCGTTATATTTATTCCCAAGGTTCTTGACGAGATGGACTTCTGGGCGGGAACCATAGGGCTTGTCCTCTTTGCTTTTATTGAGGTGATTATCTTTTTCTGGGTTTTCAAAAGCGACAGAGCCTGGGAGGAGATAAACAGAGGAGGAATAATAAAGGCTCCCCGCATATTCTATTACATCACCAAATACATCACCCCCGTTTATCTGGGAGTTCTTCTTATTGCCTGGGCTAATCAGTATATTCCGGTCTTTATCAGGCAGACCGCATGGAATGTGTGGCTTGCAAGGGGATTGATACTCGTTCTTTTCCTGTTTTTCTGCTACCTTGCACTGAAAGCGGAGTTTAAGGAGGAGTGAGATGAGCGGTATGGCGATACT
>JAADEW010000074.1 GCA_013153205.1 Deferribacteres bacterium
GCAAAAGTATGTCAGGGGATACTCTTATAAGAATTCTGTTTTCAATCAGATATCTAACTATTTGCTGTTTAATTTTGGGCGAAACATTCAAGTCCTTTAATACATCCTCCATCCTGGGAGGGGTAAATCCGGATTTAATAAACCTGTTTTCTACTTGTGAAACGAGATTGGCTATCTGGGGGGGAAGCTCTCTTCTTGCCTCTTTGAGGCAGACGAAGTTATCCTTTTTTTCAATACCGGGCAGAAATTCTATAAATTTATCCAAAGTGTTGACATCATGTTTCCATATTTTTTGAGCGAGCTCCTTTAGTGGAATCCCTGCTCTCAATGGATTTTCTTTCGTGTAGCTTTTAATCTCCTCTTTTATCAGGGTTTCCCAGTGGTTCAGGTGCTCTCTGTGAATGTATAGCTTTCCGAGGTTCACTATCCTGCCTTCAGCGGAAAGCCTTTCAGCAATTTCTTCAGCCTTGTAGGGGTCTATAGCTTTGTATTTCAGCTCGTCCAGCCGTATCCCTTCAGGCTTCCACTTTATGAAAAGCTCAATCCTTTCCGTTTCGTCTGCTTTTTCTAAGGCTTTCAGCCTTTCAAGCAGGGTTTTCCTTTTCACCCTTCTACCGTCGGGGCACGCGTCAAGGACCAGCCCCCCTCCTATGGTGCTGACGGGAGAGTAGCTTCTTATGACTATGGGCATGGCGTTTGTTGCAACTATCTTTTCTTCAAAATGGATTCTGCAGAATGCCGTCTCCTGTCCTTTCACCTCTTCCTTTTCCAACAGCTTTACCCTTCCGATAGCCTCCTTTGTTGCTATGTGAACCCTTACTGGATGGAGGTCTTTGAGAACGGCCCTGGGGTCGGTGATGAATATCTTGGCGTCTATCATGGTTGATGGCTTGAATGCCCCCTCCGATGCTACCACATCACCCCTTTCTATCTCTTCTTTCTCTATTCCCTGGAGGTTTAAGGCACACCTTTCTCCAATCTTTGATACCCTTTCGTCTTTGCCCTGAACTTGTATGTTTCTCACCTTTGCCCTTTTTTCATGGGGAAGTATCACCACACTTTCACCTGTCTCTACTTTTCCGGATGCCACTGTTCCCGTGACCACTGTTCCGAATCCCTTTACGGAAAAGACCCTGTCTATGGGAAGCCTGAACGGGGTGATTCCTCTTTTTTCGGGGATGGTGAGGGCTACCTCTTCAATTGCCTTAATGAGCTCGCCAATTCCCTCTCCCGTTTTGGCTGATACGGCGATTACGGGGGCATCTTTTAGAGTGGCTCTTTCTTTGAAAAAGTCCTTCACCTCAGCCTTCACGATTTCAAGGGTGTCCTCGTCCACCAAATCTTTTTTGGTTAAGGCAACAACCCCGTGTTTTATGCCCAGTATTTCACAGATGTAGGTGTGCTCTATGGTCTGGGGCATTATCCCCTCATCTGCGGCGACGACCATGAGGACCATGTCTATACCTGATGCGCCGGCTATCATGTTTTTGACAAGCTTTTCGTGACCCGGAACATCAACAAAGCTCACATTCAGCCGGGGGGTGAGCTGGTGGTGGGCGAATCCCAAATCAATGGTTATTCCCCTCTTTTTCTCTTCGGGGAGTCTGTCGGTGTCTATTCCAGTTATGGCTTTTATGAGAGAGGTTTTCCCGTGGTCTATGTGCCCTGCGGTTCCTATCACCACGTATTTCAAGAGAACGCCTCCCTTACGGATTTGGCGGCTATCTCTATTTCGTCATCCCGTATGGTCCTTAAGTCAAGGAGCACCGTGTCATCTTTTATTCTGGATATCACGGGTATTTTTGGTTTTGTTCTCAGCCTCTCTTCTATCTCTTTGGCGGAGAGCTTTTCGCTTGACAGACAGACACATACTGTATCAAGCTCTGCAAGTGGAAGCGCTCCCCCTCCCACTGCGGACTTGGCTTTCTTTATGTCTATCCTGAGCTGGGGGATGGTTCCGATTGCATCTTTAAGCTCAGTTGCCCTCTCTTGGAGTTTCGCTAAGGAGGTCTTGAGCATCTGGAGCACGGGTATCTTTTCCTCCGGCTCTTCCATGTAAAGCCTCAGCGTTGCTTCAAGGGCGCTCAGGGTGAGCTTGTCAATTCTCAGCACCCTGTTAATGGGGTTTTTTCTCAGCTTTTCTATTAGCTCTCTTTTACCCAGAATTATGCCTGCCTGCGTTGCTCCTAAAAGCTTGTCTCCGCTGAAGGATACGAGGTCCACCCCGGATTTCAGGACCTCAAAAACGGTGGGTTCGTGGGGCAGTCCAAACTTCCTCACATCCACAAACAGCCCGCTTCCAAGGTCTGCATAGACCGGAATCCCGTGTTTTTTACCCAGTGCCGTAAGCTCTTTTAGAGAAGGGCTTTCCACAAACCCCATAATCTTGTAGTTGCTGGTGTGGGCTTTGAGTATCAGGGCGGTGTTTTCGTTTATGGCATTCTCGTAATCAGACACCCTTGTCCTGTTGGTCGTTCCCACCTCTTTAAGTATGGCTCCTGCCGATTCCATAACATCGGGCAGTCTGAAAGCGCCTCCTATCTCTATGAGCTCGCCTCTTGATACTATGACCTCTCTGCCCTTTGCCAGGGTGTTCAGTATGAGGAACACGGCTGATGCGTTGTTGTTCACCACGAGAGCCGATTCACAGGAGGTTATCCTCTTTATAATCTGAACCACATGGGTGTATCTCAGCCCTCTTTTTCCCGTTTTCAGGTCAAGCTCAAGGTTTGAGTAGTTGGGGGCTATCTCGCACAGGGCTTCCACAGCCTCCTTTGCAAGGGGTGCCCTTCCCAGATTTGTGTGAAGCACCACGCCGGTTGCGTTTATCACCCGCCGCAGTGAGGGTGAAGAGAACTCGTCTATCCGGTCTATGAGCTCTTTTGCAATCTCGTCTGAGGATATGCTGGATATAAGCCCCTCTTTTATGGCTTTTCTTTTCTCCTCCAGAATCCTTCTCAGCCCCTCTATGACCACCCACCGTGGGTAGCTGGAAAGAAGCGACTGGACATCGCTTCTTTCCAGCATGGCGTCAACCTTTGGAAGATTCCTGAAAGGGTTAGCCTTCTCCTCCATCTATTTACTTGCCCTTGAAATTGGGTTTCCTCTTTTCAAGGAAGGCTTTCGTTCCTTCCACCTTGTCCTCGGTAGCACAGCAGATGCCGAACAGGTCCGCTTCTATCTTGAGGCCCTCTTCAAGGTTGACTTCAAGCCCTCTGTTCACCGCTTCCATGGCAAACTTCACTGCGAGAGGCCCTTTTGACAGAATTACCTTTGCCATCTCAATGGCTTCGTCAAGGAGCTTTTCCGGAGCAACCACCTTGTTGACAAGCCCCATCTGGTAGGCTTCGCTGGCGTCAACCATTCTTCCCGTCAGTATGAGCTCCATAGCCCGCCCTTTCCCCACGAGCCTCGGCAGTCTCTGGGTTCCGCCGTATCCGGGGATTATACCGAGGTTTACTTCGGGCTGGCCGAGCTTTGCCTTTTCGGAAGCAATTCTTATGGTGCAGGCCATGGCAAGCTCACAACCGCCTCCCAGTGCAAATCCGTTTATGGCGGCTATAACGGGTTTGCCGAGGTTCTCTATGAGGTTGAATACTGCCTGACCCTTTTCGGCGAACTCCTTCCCCTCAAGGGGATTGAGCTCAACGAGTCCGGATATGTCTGCTCCTGCCACGAAAGCCTTTTCGCCAGCTCCGGTGAGAATTACGGCTCCCACTTCCGGGTCGTTTTTAAGCTCGGTGAAAGCCTTTCCAAGCTCTTCTATCACCGTGGCATTAAGTGCGTTGAGCACCTTGGGCCTGTTGATGGTGACTATGGCGATGTTGTCCTTCTTCTCAACCAAAAGTGTTTCGTAGCTCATAATTCCCTCCTTGAAAGTTTATGTTCTGTCTTTGTAATCAAAGAAGCCTTTTCCTGTCTTTCTGCCAAGGTGTCCGGCTCTTACCATCTGCCTGAGTATGGGTGCAGGCCTGAATTTGGGGTCGCCGAACTCCCTGTAAAGCACCTCAAGAACATCAAGGGCAATGTCCACTCCCACGAGGTCAATGAGGGCAAGGGGACCAATAGGCATGTTGGCACCGAGCTTCATGGCTTCGTCTATCTCTTCGGCGCTTCCCACTCCTTCCATGAGCGCCCACGCCGCTTCGTTCATGTAGGGAACGAGTATCCTGTTCACTATAAAACCGGGCTGGTCCTTGGTCTTTATGGGGGTCTTACCAAACTTTTTGGCAAGCTCATACGCGGTGTTCACCGTCTCGTCTGAAGTGGTCAGCCCCTGCACTATCTCCACGAGGGGAAGAACGGGAACGGGATTGAAGAAGTGCATTCCCACTACCTTGTCAGGTCTTGAGGTTGATGCGGCAATCTCCGTGATGGAAAGAGAAGATGTGTTCGTTGCGAGTATCACATCGCTTCTGGTCAGCCTGTCCAGCTCACCGAAAATCTCCTTCTTTATCTCCATCTTCTCAAAAACGGCTTCAATGACATAGTCCGCGTCTGCAAGGTCTTTAAGCTCCTTGGTGGTCTTTATCCTTCCCACTATGGCATCCGCATCTTCCTGGCTCAGCTTTCCTTTCTTGACGAGCCTTCCCAGGCTCTTTTTGATAATGTTTATTCCCCTTTCCAGCGCTTCGTCGGATATGTCTCTCAATATCACGTTGAAGCCGGACTGAGCGGCTATCTGGGCTATCCCTGCTCCCATGGTTCCCGCGCCTACAACGCCTATAGTTTTGATGTCGTCCACCTTCATGGTGCACCTCCTTTTAGATTTAATCCAATGGATTTCAGCAGAATTTAAGCATAATAAGGGCTTATTTTCAATTTTTATTTTATTTCGGTTATAATTCCAAAATGAAGGGCAAAGTCTTATGGGGAGGTTTGATATGGGATGGGGATTTATAGGAGCGGGAAGAGCCACTTACATCCTTTTAAAAGGGTTTCACCGTGCAGGCAAGCTTCCGGAAAGAATTGTGGTGAGCGATAGGGATGAAAGCGCTTTTGAGAGATTGGACAGGGAGTTCGGATTTGTCAACATGGTAAAGGATAACAGGTTGCCTGCCGCAGAAGATGTGGTTTTTCTGTCCGTTCCCTTTACCAGTTTTGAGGAGGTTTTGAGAGCCATTAAGGATGTGGTCAGGGATGACGCCGTTGTAGTCTCTCTTGCTCCAAAGTTCAGAATAAAGGAGATTTCAGAGCTTCTTGGTGGATTTGACAGGGTGGTGAGAATGGTTCCTAACGCCCCTTCAGCAATAAATATGGGGTATAATCCAGTCTGTTTTTCTGAATCCATACCCCATGAAGAGAAGGGGCTCTTGCTGGAGCTTTTCTCTTCCTTAGGTTTATGTGTTGAGGTGAATGAATCCAGGCTTGAATCATATGTTCTGGTTACAGCGGCTTCTCCTACTTACTTCTGGTTCCAGTTTGTGGAGCTTTGTGATACGGCGAAACTTCTTGGGTTTGAGGAAGATGAAGCTAATAAAGCGGTTTATCACATGTTGAAGGGGGCGGTGGAGCTTCTTTTCAATTCGGGACTGTCTTTTGAAGAGGTTATTGACCTTGTTCCCCTTAAGCCCGTTGCTGAGCATGAGGGTCACATAAAAGGGCTATTGAGAGAGAGTATTCTTAAAGTTTACGAGAAGTTGAGGACGGATTGATGTTTGTTGCCATTGTGGTTTTTTGATGTATCTTTTTAGGTGCAATGAAGAGGGTGGCTTTTCATACCATAGGCTGTAAGCTGAATCAGTTTGAAACGGAATTTATGCGGGAGCAGTTTGAGAGGGCAGGCTGGCAGGTTGTTCCCTTTTCTGAAGAGGCAGATGTTTACATTATAAACACATGCACGGTCACTTCTAAAGCCGATTCCAAAGCGAGGCAGAGCATAAGGCAGGCAAAAAGGAGAGCCCCTTCCTCCCTCGTTGTAGCTGTGGGATGCTATCCTCAGGTGTATGCCGACGAGGTGAAAAGGGTGGGTGCCGATGTGGTGCTGGGCAATGCGGAAAAAGCCAGCGTGGTGGACATTGTGGAGAAAGCCTTGTCCTCAGGGGCTCCTTTCGTTGAGGTCTCTTCCCTTGATGATAGGTTTTATCCCATGGCTATTGACAGATTTTTCGGCTATTCCCGCGCTTTCGTAAAGATTCAGGACGGCTGTGATAAGAGGTGCACTTACTGCGTTGTCTGGAAGGCGAGGGGTCCTTCAAGAAGTGCCCCTCTTGATTTTGTGGTTGATGAGGTGAAGAGGCTTGCCTCTGAAGGATATGAGGAGGTGGTTCTGACCGGCACCAATCTGGGGGATTATGGTAAGAAGGAAGGCTCATCTCTGATGGAGCTTCTTGATAAGCTTTCGGAGATAGACGAGCTGAAAAAGATAAGGCTTTCCTCCATAGAGCCTGTTGATTTGACCCACGACTTTTTGAAATATCTTTCTGAGAACGAGAAGGTCTGCAGGCACCTTCACATCCCCGTGCAGAGCGCAAGTGACAGAATACTGAAGCTTATGGGGAGAAGCTACGGGAAAAAGGAGCTTTTAAGCGTCTTTGAAAGGGTCTTTTCTCTCATTGAAGATGTGGGGGTGGGCATTGATGTCATAGTGGGCTTTCCCACAGAGAGCGAGGAAGACTTCCGTGAAACTTACGCGTTTATTGAGGAGCTTCCCATATACTACATGCACATCTTCTCCTTTTCACCGAGACCCCGGACCCCTGCCTACCACCTGAAGCCCAGGGTGAGGCCGGATGTTATAAGAAAGAGGTGGGAGATTTTGAACGAGCTGAAGGCTCGCAAGAGGCAGGATTTCGTCTCAAAGTTCGTGGGAAAGAGTATCTGCGGCGTGGTTGAGTCAAGGGCTTTTGATGACCGCTATTGGTCTGCCGTGAGCGAAAACTACATTCCGCTTCTCGTTGAGGGAGAGCCCTCTTTTCTTGCCGGGCTTGCCAGAAAGGTGCTAACCTTCAGGGTGAAGGAGGCGAGGGGAGATAAACTTGTGGTGAGCGCTTTATGCTGAGCTTTATCCTTCAGGCTGTGGGGATTTCCCTTTCGGGTGTGGTTTCACCCGGTCCCATGACGGCGGCTACCATTGCAAGCGGCACGGATGACAGACACGCCGGGGCTTATGTGGCTCTGGGGCATGCCGTTGTTGAGTTTCCCCTTATGTTTGCCATCTTCCTTTTTGCCGACTTTTTAAAGGATTGTGCTGTCTTTAAGGTGGTAGTCGGCATTCTGGGAGCGGTTTTTATGTTTTACATGGGGCTTTCGTTTGTGAGGGTTGCAGAAGATGGCGGTGCTTCTGGCGCGGTGAAACGGCTTTCTCCGTTTCTTATAGGGGTTGTGCTGAGTGCAGGAAACCCGTACTTCATTTTGTGGTGGGCAACGGTGGGTGCCGCCCTCATATTCAAAGCGGTCTCCTACGGCCTTCTGGGATTTGTCCTTTTTGCAATTTTTCACTGGCTCTGTGATTTGGGGTGGTATTGGTTTCTCTCCTTTGCCTCTTACGGCGGCAAAGAGCTTGCAGGAAGCCGGTTTTACAGGTTTGTTAACGTTTTCTGCGGGGCTTTTCTTATCCTTATGGGATTTAAGTTTCTCCGGGATTCCTTCAAGCTCTTTTAGCCACTGCCAAATTTGAGGTTGTCTTTTGTCTAACACGGTGTTAAATTTAACAATAGTGGGGGAGCGGGGGGAATTTTTTTGAAGAGGCGGTTTTTGTCTTGACAAAAGCTTTTTGTCGTTTTACTCATTATACCCGGAATGTGTAGGGACGTAGCTCAGGGGGAGAGCACTTGCTTGACGCGCAAGGGGTCGGCGGTTCAAATCCGCCCGTCCCTACCATTTTTTGTTCTAAATCCCACCTTTCGCTGGACTCGCAGGTAGCAAAGTGGTAAAGCATCTATCAAAGCAAATCCGGAGGGCAGAATGGTAAGGGTCAGTCTATCTACAGGTGAGAAGGGAGAGTTTCCTTCCGGTGTAACCGTCAGGGAAGTGCTTGAGAAGCTCAATCCCAGGATTTTGAGGGATGTGCTTGTGGCAAAAATAGACGGAAGGCTCGTTGACCTTTCGCATAAGATTGAAAAGGACTGTGTTGTGGAGCCGGTCTTTTTTGAGGACAGAGAAGGGAAAGAGACCTTCTGGCACAGCACGGCTCACGTCATGGCTGCCGCTGTCAAGAGGCTTTTTCCCGAGGCAAAGGTTACCATAGGTCCTCCCATAGAGAACGGTTTCTACTACGATTTTGACTATCACCGCTCTTTCACTCCTGAAGACCTTGAGAAGATTGAAGAGGAGATGAAGAAACTCGTTGAGGAGGACCATCCCTTTGAGAGGGTTGAGGTTTCAAAAGAAGAGGCTGTTAAGCTCTTTTCCGATATGGGAGAGGACTACAAGGTTGAGCTCATAAACGAGATTCCTGACCATGTGGTCTCCCTTTACAAAACCGACGGTTTTGTGGACCTGTGCCGCGGACCTCACATACCTTCAACGGGCAGGATAGGGGCTTTTAAGCTTTTGAGCGTTGCCGGTGCCTACTGGCGGGGAGACGAGTCCAACAAGATGCTTCAGAGGATTTACGGCGTCTCTTTCCCCACGAAAAAACAGCTGAAAGAGTATCTCAGATTTCTTGAGGAGGCGAAAAAGAGGGACCACAGAAGGCTTGGAAAGGAGCTGAAGCTCTTTCTCATAGACGAGGATGTGGGACCGGGACTCGTTATATGGCTTCCAAGGGGAGCTGTGGTGAGAAAGGTGATAGAGGATTACTGGAAGAAGAAGCACGAAGAAGCCGGTTATCAGCTTGTATATACCCCTCACGTGGGAAAAGGCAGGCTGTGGGAGATAAGCGGCCATCTGGACTTTTACCGGGAAAACATGTTCCCTGAGATGAAGATAGAGGAGGTTTCGTATTTCGTTAAGCCCATGAACTGTCCGTTCCACATCTACGTCTATACTTCGGAGCTGAGAAGCTACAGGGATTTGCCCTTTAGGCTGGCGGAGCTGGGCACCGTTTACAGATACGAGAAGTCGGGAGTCCTTCACGGCCTTATGAGGGTGAGGGGATTTACTCAGGATGACGCTCACATATTCTGCACGCCGGAGCAGGTGGAGGACGAGATAAAGGCAACGGTAGAGTTTGCCATCTCCATGCTGAAGGACTTTGGCTTTAACGATTTCAACATATATGTTTCCACAAAGCCCGACAAAGCCATAGGGTCTGAGGATATGTGGGAGCTTGCAACGGGCTCTCTGGTCAAAGCGGCTGAGGAGCTTGGGCTTGAGTATGAAATAGAGGAAGGAGAAGGAGCCTTTTACGGTCCAAAGATAGACATCACCATAAACGACGCCATAGGAAGGGAGTGGCAGTGCTCAACCATACAGTTTGACTTTAACCTTCCGGAAAGGTTTAACCTCACCTACAGGGATAAGGACGGAAAGGACAAGAGGCCCTACATGATACACAGGGCTCTGCTGGGCTCTCTGGAGAGGTTTTTCGGCGTTCTTATAGAGCACTACGCAGGTGCTTTCCCCGTGTGGATTTCTCCCGTTCAGGTGAGGGTCATGAACATAACCGACGAGCAGGCGGATTATGCCCTTGAGGTTGCTGATATCCTCAAGGCTTCAGGTATAAGGGCTGAAGCGGATGTAAGAAACGAAAAAATAGGGTATAAGATAAGGGAAGCGGAAAAGGAGAAGATACCCTACATGGTGGTGGTGGGCAACAGGGAGAAGGCGGAGAAGACGGTGAGCGTCAGGAGAAAGGGCAGGGGACAGCTTGGCACAATGAAGCTTGAGGAGCTGATTGCCGCTGTAAAAAACGAGATAGATAATAAAATCACGGAGGTGTAGCCATAGCTAAGGACGATTTCAAAATTATCGCTAACGAGCAGATTCGCTTCAAAGAGGTGAGGGTTATTGGTCCCGACGGCAAGCAGATGGGCATAATGTCTTCAAGGAACGCCGTTCAGATGGCGAAGGACATGGGGTATGACCTGGTTCTGGTTGCTCCCAATGCCAAACCGCCCGTCTGCAGGATTATGGATTTGGGTAAATACAAGTATGAGCTGAAGAAGAAGGCGAAAGAAGCCAAAAAAAAGCAGAGGGTTATACTGGTCAAAGAGCTGAGACTGCGTCCCAAGATAGAGGAACACGACTATCAGGTAAAGCTGAAGCATGCCAGAGAATTTCTGTCAGACGGAAACAAGGTGAAGGTTGTCATGAGATACAGGGGCAGGGAGATGTCCTTTATTGACAGCGGTAAAGAGGTGCTGGAGAGGTTTGCTCAGGATGTGGCTGACATAGGGGTTGTTGAGAAAAAGCCTGAGCTTGAGGGAAGGCAGATGATAATGGTGCTTGCTCCCAAACACTGATGGAAAGGCTTGTGGCTTTCATCGGTTCCCCTCGTGAAAGGTCAAGTTCCAGGCTACTTCTTGATTTGTTCACTTCTTCTTTTGAAGGGAAGAGGACCGTTTTCAGCGTTTACAGGCTAAATGTTCAGCCCTGCAGTGCCTGCGGAGGCTGTTATGATACGGGAGTGTGTGTGATAGAAGACGACATGGTCAGGGTTTACAGCGCTCTTGATTCAGCCGACTATGTGGTGGTGGCTTCTCCCATATACTTTTATGGTCCTCCGTCGCCTCTTAAAGCGGTTATAGACAGGTGTCAGCCCTTCTGGGTGAGAAAGTTTCTGAAAAAGGAGAAAATGAAGCCAAAAAAAGGTGCTCTTATAACGGTGGGAGCAACTGAAGGGAGAAACCTTTTTCTGCCTTTTTACTACATTGCTCTGGTCTGGTTTAACAGCATAAATGCTTCCTTTCCCCTTCACATCAAGGTTAGAGGTGTGGAGGAGCCGTCAGACCTTGGTGAAGAACTGCTTAACGAGGTAAAGGTTGAGGGAATCTCTTTCTTTGGACAGGATAAAGGGTTTAATTGAAGGCTTTAAAGACAAAAGAATAGTGGTGGTTGGCGATTTTATAGCTGACCTTTACGTCTATTCCCTTGCAAGCAGGGTATCCCGCGAGGCTCCCGTTCTGATTCTGAAATACGAAGGAGAAAATGTGGTTCTCGGCGGAGGAGCCAATGCCCTGAACAACGTCAGGGCTCTCGGGGGGTGTGCTATACCTGTGGGATTTGTGGGAGATGATAAGGAGGGAAGACAGCTCGTTGGCGTTATGGAAAGTCTTGGAATTGGCACGGACTATGTCTTTTTCGTTTCCGGAAGGACCACGGTAACCAAGATGAGAATACTTGCGGGAAGCCATCATACCGTGAAACAGCAGGTATTGAGGTTGGACAGGGAACCCGAAAACGGTGTTGAAAGGCGGTATAAAAAGCTCCTTTTTGATGCTTTAGAGCGCCTTTCTTCCGTTGCGGATGCCGTTCTTATCTCTGATTACGGATACGGAACCATAGATGAAGAGGTGCTGGATTTGATAAAACGGCTCTTCAAAGGCAGGGTTATCACCGCAGACTCCAGATACAATCTTCTGGACTTTAAGGGAATAACCGCGGTCACTCCTAACGAGCCTGAGGTGGCTTCTGCTCTGGGATTGAGGAGGATTGACGATAACAGCGTGGTTGATGCGGGAATGAGGCTTTTAGAGCTTACGGGAAACGATGCGGTTTTAATAACCCGGGGTAAAAAAGGTATGGCTCTGTTTGAGAAGGGCGGAGCCCACCACTTTATAGACATTTACGGGACCGATGAGGTTGCCGATGTTACGGGAGCCGGGGATACGGTGATAGCCACCTTTACCCTTGCCCTTGCTGGGGGAGCTACCTTTTACGAGGCGGCAAAGCTTGCAAACTACGCAGGCGGCATTGTGGTCATGAAGTCGGGAACCGCCACCGTCTCTAAAGATGAGCTTCTGGAAGCGGTGGAGAATGAGCTGGCAGACGGATAAGATAAAGACGCTTGAGGAAATAAAAGAGATAGTGGATAGAGCCAGGTCTGAGGGCAAAAAGGTCGTTCTGGCGAACGGCTGTTTTGACATTCTGCACGTGGGGCATGTCAGGTATCTCAAACACGCAAAGAGCTTTGGAGACATACTGGTTGTGGCTGTCAATTCGGATTCTTCTGTTAAGAGGCTGAAGGGCGAGGAAAGGCCTTTTATGCCCGATTTTGAAAGGGCTGAAATCGTGGCGGCTCTTGAGTGCGTGGATTATGTCTTTGTTTTTGATGACGAGAGGCTGGACAGGATACTGCTTTATCTGAAGCCTCACTTTCAAGCTAAAGGCACCGATTATACCCCTGAAACGGTTCCGGAATATCCCGTGGTGAGCTCCTACGGCGGTAAAGTCGTTATATGCGGGGACCCCAAGGAGCACTCCACAACAGAGCTTCTGAAAAAAGTCAAAAAATAGCAATCTTTTATTTTTAGGACTTGCAATTTTGTTCTTCGGGTGTAAATATTAGTATTAAGGTTAAATTAATAAAATTATAACAGGAGGTGTTAAGATGACGGAGAGGCTTCAGGTTTATAAGTGTGAGGTTTGCGGGAATATAGTGCTGGTTCTGCATCCGGGTCCGGGCAAGCTGGTGTGCTGTAACAAGCCCATGGTTTTGCTTGAGGAGCAGACGGCTGATGCCTCAACCGAAAAGCATGTTCCGGTGATTGAGAAGGTGGAAGGCGGCTACAAGGTTAAGGTGGGTTCTGTTCCCCATCCCATGGAGGAGAAGCACTATATTGAGTGGATTGAGCTTCAGGTTAACGGCAAGACCTACATCCAGTTTTTGAAGCCGGGTGATGCTCCCGAAGCCTTCTTCCCCGTTAGCGAGGAGGGCTCTGTATCTGCGAGGGAATACTGCACCATACATGGTCTCTGGAAGTCTTAAGTTGTGAGGGGGGATGT
>JAADEW010000035.1 GCA_013153205.1 Deferribacteres bacterium
TGGGAAAGCCTGCGATAATTCCCACGAGAGCCCACCAGAACGGATAGCCCAAAACGAAAATAAAACAAGGAAGACCGAGAAAGCTTGCAGGAGAAAGAAATGTTGAGGTAAGAGCTGCACCGTTTGCAAAGGCTCCTACCTTTCTTCCGGCAACATAGTAATCTTCTGCTCCTTCAGTCAGTTTTTTGGAGTAGATACCCACTCCAATTATTATGGCAAAGTATATTATGGCACCACCTAAAACTATCGGGTCAACATGTCCTTTTCCATAATTCATTGCCTAACCTCCTTATTTAATCTGAAGCCACGATAAAGGCCACAATGATGTTCAGGATGTAAAGGGTAAACAGCCAGCAATACCACACAGGTGCGGGGGCTCCGGCGATAAAGGTCTTGGTAATACTGGGATTGAGCGCTTCCATAAACCAGATGGAAAAAGCACAGCCATAAAGCAAAACAAATGCTAAAATCAACCTCTTTGGAATTTTTATCATGTTCAACCTCCCTTAAAAGTGATTTAAACTAAATACAAAAAGCCACTTCTGTTGAACAGCTATGTAAAACCAGTTTGGAAAACTATTACCCTTCCTCCCATTCTCTCACCTCCCTCCTTCTGTAGTGATAACCCTTTTTCTCATTAAGACCAAACAATTTTTGATATAAGCTAACCAAAAGTTTTAGCTTTGTCAAGAAATTTTTATCTTTAAAAAACTCTTCCTTGATGCTGTTCCAAACCTGTTTTGTGAAGTCTATTTCTGAAAATGCGGCATTTGGAGGTGTCTTGCCCTGTGAATGGGTAGTATCTGTGGGGATTTTCTGTATGGGGGAGTTTCTTTTCGGAGATGTGTGAAGTGCATCTTTTCCGGTTTCTTCGCTGTATGCGGGTAAAATAAAATCATTTTTGTTGAATTGGTGTGTGTTGGGGAGGGGCTCCTCCCCGGTTTCAGTCGGACCAGACCTTATTCCTTTTGTCGATAACCCTTTTGGCTTTATGAGTTGCTCTGGGAAGCTCTCCTTCTTTGAGCACTATTACCCTTTTGGGTGAGACTCCTACGCGGACTTTGATGACTTCTCTTACCTCTTGGGCGAGCACTTCTTCATCCATCTCAACGGCATCAAGCTTTTCAATTTCTACATCAAAACGGTCAAGGTGTTCTTCTTTATACACCACCATCCTGTATTCTCCTGTTAGCCTTTCGTCTTTTCTCACCACCGCCTCTATATCCGAGGGAAATACATTCACGCCGGTTATTATAAGCATGTCGTCCAGTCTTCCGTGTATTCCCATGATTCGGGGGTGTGTCCTTCCGCATTCGCATTTTTCCCGGGTAACGGTTACAATATCTCCTGTGCGGAATCTTATCATGGGTCTTGCCATCTTTCTCAGGGTTGTCAGCACCAGCTCTCCTCTTTCCATATCGCCCACGGGCTCCATGGTTTCGGGGTTGAGAACCTCTACTATGTGGTGGTCTTCGTAAATGTGAAGACCGTTCTGGCATTCGCACATCCCTGCGTTCGCGCCAAAAAGGTCGGAAAGGCCGTAAAAGTCGTAGAGCTCAACGCCCCAGAGTTCTTCTATGGCTCTTCTCGTTGATGTGATGGAGCCGCCGGGTTCTCCTGCAACTATTATCTTTTCGAGACTGAAGTCCTTTTTGGGGTCCATTCCCTCTTTTTGAGCGGTTTCTCCTAAATACCAGGCATAGGAAGGAGTGGTCCAGGTTATGGTTGCTTTGAAGCTTTTCAGTATGAATAGAAGCCTTTCGGAGGGAATGGCTCCTGCCCATACTCCTAAAGCTCCTGTTCTCATGGCACCTATTACATCAGGTCCTCCCACGAAAAGGGTAAAGTTCAGGGCGTGGACATACCTGTCTTTGGCTCTCATTCCTATTGCCCAGAACAGCCTTGCTTGGTAGTCCTGAAATTCGTCAAAGTCTTTTGCGGTGAAAGGCGATATGGTGGGAACTCCCGTTGAACCGCTTGATGCAGAAACGTAAACGATTTCCTCTTCCGGCACGCAAATCATGTCACCGAAATCGGGTGCGGCTTCCTGTCTTTCCCTTTCTATCTGCTTGTTGGTGAAGGGGAGGTGTTTCACATCTTCAAGGCTGTTTATCTTATCGGGGTTGACTCCTTTTTCGTTGAAAACGGCTCTGTAATAAGGGGAGTTCTCATAGCAAAACCTTACCATATATTTGAGTTGCTCAAGCTGATACTCCCGAATCTGCCTGAGATTCATGGTTTCAATCTCTGCATCCCAGTATTTCTCTTGGGGACCGGGTTTTGCGTAAACTTCCACGCCAATGCCCCCTTTAACTCTGCTAAGCTCTTTCATACCCCCACCTCCTGAAGTTTCTCCTTGAACCCTTCACCTTTTTCTCTTTGGCGGTTCCGGCACTTCTGCTTTTATTTCTGCCACGGCTTTGGCAAGCTCCACCCATTTTTCCCAGGGGGTGCTCACCCTTACCATCAACCTTGCGGCATCCGGGGAGCCGCCTCCGTGCATACATCCGGGAACGCCGGGACCTATCGTGAGCCACTCGATTAGGCGTGCGGCTCTTGCTCTCGTTTCCCAATCAAGCCCCGCTTTTAAGTATTTTTTGATGAGGTCCCCGTATTCGGAATTCATAATGTCTTCGTATGAAGGGAAGCACCCGGTTTCTCCTATCCCTCCCGCTATTTCCTGTGCGAGCCGATTGGTTTCGTAGGGCAGGGTTGCCACATGAATCTTATTGCAGTTTGCTATGAGAGGGTCGCATATCCAGCATCCTGAGGGGTGTTTGTAGCCCAACACTGATGCGGCTATTCCCATACCGAAAGTGGTTTCGTTGTTTATCTGCATCTTGATGAGCTTGTCGTAGAAGGTCTTCATTGACAGCCCATTTGCCCTTGCCATTATGATTGCTGCACCCACTTTGATATCTCCCTGTCCGGATACGCATCCTCCAATAGCGGCTCTGTAAGTTGCAGTGAAATACTGGATTACCCGGATGGAATACTTGTATTCTCCACACATGAATACCCTTTCCCACGGGACGAACACATCGTTGAAAAGGAGATAAGCCTGTGTGATACCTCCCCTTTCCACGGGTATGTCAAACCCTTCTTCGTATTCTCTTCTGTCGCTTGGTCGCCTCGTCTCAACAATGGTCAGGCCCTTTATATCCCTGGGCACCACGAAGGCTATGGAGTAATCCCTGTCTTCTTCTTTGTAAGCTCCTCCGGGAAGGCAGAAAATCTCGTTTGATGCGGCTACTCCACAAATCATGCATTTGGCGCCCCTTACCACTATTCCGTCTTCTCTTTTTTCCACTATCCGCAGATTCATATCCGGGTCTTCCTGAAGGTGAGGAGGGAGAGCCCTGTTGCCTTTTGCGTCTGTAAGGGCGCCGGCGCAGGTGATGTCTCTTTGCTGAGCTGATATGAGCCAATTTTTGAGCCTCTCGTGATAGTTGGTGCCGTATTCCTGGTCCATTTCCCATGTGGTTGCCCACAAAGCGTTTATCGAAGTCCATCCCACACATCTTCCACCTGTGCAGGTTCCTGTAAGATGATACGCTTCCCTTTTGAGTTTGCAGTTATACACGGCATCTTCAGGGGTCTGCACTATGGAGAGGTATCGGGATATCTCTTCCCCTGTGAGATGTGATTTTGTTACGAATGTATCTCTCAGTTCCGGGTTGTTGTAAACCTCAAAAAGCTGGGCATGACCATTTACGGTTCTTCTCGTGGCGGGGTGGATAGTTACATCTTTTATAAGCTCTCCAAATTTGTATAGATTGGGCTTCATCTTCTTTAGACTTTCTCTGTATTCTTCAGGCGTTCTTAGCGCCATAATGCACCTCCTGTTAGATTAGGATGAAAACCTTTCTTTAAGCTTTTCTATCAGTGCGGGCAGTATCTTTTCTGCGTCTCCAACTACTCCAAAGTCGCACACTTCAAAGAATTGAGCGCCGGGGTCTTTATTTATAACCACTATTATGTCTGAATCCTGTATGCCTACTACGTGATGCATAACTCCGGAGATGCCCGCGCCTATGTAAAGCTTGGGTCTTACTATCTTTCCACTTTGGCCAATCATCACCTCTTCGGGAGCCCATCCTTCATCTACAGCTGGTCTGGTAGCTCCCACAGCACCTCCCAGAACACTTGCAAGCTCTTCAAGGAGCTTCCAGTTTTCCTCGTTTTCCATGCCGTATCCTCCGCAGACCACCACGTTTGCTCCTTCGAGGGGGACAGTTTTCTGCTTTTTTGTTCGGTATTCTACCGCTTCAGGAATGAAGTCTTCTCCGGACAGGGTCACCTCTTCCTCTATGACTTCTCCTTTTTTATGGGATTCGCTCTTTTTGAAAACACCGGGCATAACTGTTGCCATCTGGGGTCTCTTTTCAGGGCAGATTATCACGGCCATCATGGTGCCTCCGAATCCCGGAACAATCTGTTCCAGAATTCCGTCTTCTCCCAGTCTTAAATCAACACAGTGAGCGGAGAGTCCGGTTTCAAGCTGAGCGGCTACTCTTGGGGCAAGGTCGGCTCCCAGAGGGGTAGCTCCCATGAATAAGGCTTCCGGCTTTTCTCTTTCTACCAGCGGGGTTATGAGCCTGCTGTAGGCGAGACAGCAGTATCTGTTAAGCCTTTCGTCTGAAAAAAGAAAAACCTTGTCAGCTCCATAGTGTGTCAGCTTTTTTGCGTCTTCCTTTGAAAAATCTCCTAATAGAATGGCGGCGGTGTAGGTGCCTTTTTGGTCTGCAAGTTCCCTTGCTTTGGATAGAAGCTCCAGTCCCACTTCGCTTATTTTGCCTTCTATCTGTTCTATGAAAACCCAGAAACCTTCATGTTCTTTCATCACAGCACCCCTGCCTCGTGGAGTTTGTTTAAAAGCTCTTCCGCTACCTCTTCCGGTTCTCCCGTGAGAATCTCCCGTCTCCTCTTGATTTCGGGGATGAAAAGTCCTCTCACTCTGGTGGGAGAGCCTTTCAACCCTACTTTGTCAAGGTCAAGTTCAAGTTCCCGGGCGTCTATTACCTCAAGGGGTTTTGTTTCTGCCGCAATAATGCCCATAACATTCACCAGCCTCGGGAGATTCACATCTTTGGTCACCGCAAGGAGAAAGGGGGTTGTGCATCTGAAGACGAGCTCACCTTTTTTAATATTCATGGTTATTGTGAAGAGCTGTCCATCTTCTGTTTCCACGTGGGTTGCGTGGGTGATGTGAGGTATTCCTAAATAATGGGCTATCTGGGCTGGGACCTGGGATGTGGAGCCGTCAAGACTGATATTTCCACATATCACGAGGTGGAAAGGAGAGGCCTTTTTTCTGATTAGCTGGGCGAGTGTGTAGGCGGTGGCTAAGGTGTCTGCTCCTGCTAAGGCTTTGTCGCTTGCAAGATAAACTCTATCCGCTCCCATGGCGAGGGCTTCTCTTAAAGCCTTTGTGGTATCTGGAGGAGCCATGCTTACCACGGTTACCTCCCAGCCGAAACGCTCCTTCAGCTGTAGGGCTACTTCCAGTGCGTTTTTGTCCAGTGGATTGAGGGCGGGTGGAATTCCCGCCCTTTTGAGCACACCGGTTTCAGGGTCGAGAAAGAGCCTGTCCCAGTGTCTGGGGTCCGGTATGGGTTTTACACATACCACCACGTTAGGCATGGAAATCCTCCTGATTTAGAAGTTCTTCAGGACATGGCGGGCGAGAACAATCTTGGCTACCTGAGAGGTGCCGCCAGAAGGTATGGCAACCCATGCGTCTCTTAGGTATCTCTGAACGGGGTATTCAAGGATGCAGGAATAGCCGCCGTGGACTTCACATGCCCACCTTGCGCAGAGGAAGGCGTTTTCTGTAGCCACATACTTTGCGAGGGTCATCTCTGTATCACACGGTAGCCCCTGGTCCATCATCCAGTTGGCGCGGTAGTTTAACCAGCGCGCCGCCTCCGCGTAAGAGAAGATGTCAGCCAGAAGGAACTGTATCGCCTGGAGATTTGATATGGGTTTGCCGTATAGCACTCTCTCTTTTGAGAACTTTGTGGCTTCTTCTAAGGAGGCATAACAGAGCCCCACGCTTATCGATGCCATTCCCGGTCTTCCCACCCTGTTGACGGTGGCAAGAGCAATTTTTAACCCCTCTCCCTCTTTGCCCAGAAGATTCTCTTTTGGAACTTTGCAGTCGTTAAATATGAGCTCGCCGCTGTAGGCGCCTCTGAATCCCACTTTGTTCTCTTCTCTTCCGATGGAAAAGCCTTCAAAATCCGGTTCCACGATAAAGGCACTGAAAGCGGGCCTCCCTTTTGCGTCTTCACCTGTTCTTGCTACTATGACGAAGGTTTCCGCGATGTGTGAGTTGGTTGCAAAACATTTTCTGCCGTTTATTACCCAGTAATCCCCTTCCTGTTTGGCTGTGGTCTTCATACCGAAAACATCGGAACCTCCGCTTGGTTCCGTAATGGAACATGCTCCTATGGCTTCTCTGGCGAGCTTGGGGAGGTATCTCTTTTTCTGTTCTTCGGTGCCAAAGGTTTCTATGGGCCAGCATCCCATGTGGTGAACCTGAAGGGTGATTCCCACTGCGGCTGACACCTTGGAAATTTCCTCAATGGCAATGGCTCTTGCCAGAAAGCCCATTCCATTTCCCCCGTAATCCGGTGATGTTACAAGCCCCAAAAGCCCCATCTCGCCGAGTTTGGGAATCAGCTGTTTCGGAAACTCCCCGCTTTTTTCCATATCTTCAACAAGAGGTGCTATTTCTCTTTCAGCAAACTCGGCTACTGATTTTCTAAGTAGTTCCAGCTTTTCCGGGATTGTGAAGTCCATCACTACCTCCTTTTATGTTTTTATTTTAAAATCAAGGTTGCATTAATTAATTTAAAAAGTCAAGTATTTAAAAATTTAAATTAATCAAATCAAGGAAGTGTCTTTTTTATCGGTATTTGTTATGTTTGCTGAAATGTATAGCTGTTATATTATTTTGCGGTTTGCCGGAAGGTGGCTGTTGCAATATCCTTTTTCCTAATCTAAAATCCGAAAGCTTGACACAACTGTTAGGGTTAGCGGTTAATGTGGCGATGAAACTGCTTCTTTCTTCGGGTTCGTTTTACAGGGAGTCTCTGGAGAAAAGCTTCTATATGGCTTACAGGGCCGGCTTTGATGGTGTGGAAGTGATTATGAACGAGATTTATTATCGGGAAGATGTGGTGGAATACCTTTCAGAGCTGGGAAAGATTGTGCCCGTTGAGGCCATGCACGCTCCTTTTCTGGTTGACGGGCCTTCCAGGGTAAAAGTGGTTTCTCTGAATAAGTGCGTTGAGATAGCCCTTTCCTTGGGGGTGAAAAAGATAGTCTTCCATCCGCCCATGAAGTTTTTTCTTGAACCGTATTACTGGTGGTGGTTTTTAAAAAACAGTTTTAATGGAGTTGATAGGGTTGAGCTCTGTCTGGAGAACATGCCGCAGAAGAGGTGGGGAAAGGGGAGAATGAGCCTGTGGAGCTTTAAGAGCTTTGAGCGGTTGAAGAGGGCGGCTCAGAAGAGAGGGCTTTTCCTTGCCTTTGACACTACCCACTGTGGAACCTCCGGGATACCTCTGATTGAAGCCTTTGAGATGATGGGAGGAATTGAGCTGGTGCGGCACATTCACTTCAGCGATTTTGCCGAAAGGGAGGGGAGGTTTGTGGAACATCTCTTTCCGGGAGAGGGGGAGCTTCCCCTTTTTGAGTTTATTGAGTATTTGAAGTCAAAGGGTTACACTGAAACCGTAACCGTTGAGGTTTCTCCTGATGCTCTACCTCAGGATGACATTGAAAGGATAAACAAGCTAAAGGCTCTTATAGATAGGATAAAGGGGTGAGTTATGGGGTGTTATGAGTTTTTAAAGCAGATTGCTCCCTTTTCGTCTCTTCCAGAGGCGGAAATCAAGAAGATTTGTGATTTTACTAAAAAAGCCGATTACAGAAAGGGTGAATTTATCTTTACCGCCGGGGACGAAAACCTTGAAGCCCTCGTCGTGATAGAGAAGGGGCTTGTGGAGCTGAATGTTAAGAAAGGGGAAAGACAGATAATTATCGGATACAGAGGCGAAGGGGAGTTCGTGGGGGAGGATGTCTATTTCTCCAAAAAGCCCTATTCGTACAACGCTTACTGTGTTGAGAACACCACCGTTTACATAATTCCCAAGGAGATTCTGGATAAGGTTTCGGATAGTTACCCGGTGATTTACGCTCACATTGCCAAGCTGTTGACCAAAAGGCTTGAGCTGTTGAGCAAAGAGGCTGAGGAGATAACGGAGGCTAAAAGGGCACCGGCCTTTTTCAAAAGAAAGGTGGGCGAGGCTTTGAAGAGAAAGGATGTGGTGTTTGTAGAGCCTGAAACGCATGTGGAGGACATTGCGAGGATTATGGACGAAAAGGACATAGAGGCCGTTGTGGTTAAGGACGATGGTGCCGTTGGCATAATCTCGGAAAAAGACATCGTGAGAAGGTTTATCGCGAGGAAGATGGGGGATACCGCTTCCAGAATAATGACTCCCAATCCCATAAAGGTGGGCCTTCAGGAGCTGTGCTACAAGGCGGCGGTTAACATGGTCAGGAACAAGATAAGGCATGTTCTCGTGGAGGATAACGGCAGAATAGTGGGTATGCTTGAGATTCTGGATTTGCTTGAGGATGAGACTTTGATGTTCATCAACCTGTTTGAGGGCATAGCCTCCTCTAAAGATATAGATACCCTTTCCCGTCAGGCTTCAAAGGTAGAGGGGCTGGTTGAGTTTCTGCTTGATACTGACTTTTCCGCTGAGGAGATATGCGAGATTATAACGGAGCTGAACGACGAGATTTTCAGAAGGACCATAAGGCTCACCATGGACGAAATAGGCGAGGCTCCCGTCAAGTTTTCCTTTCTGGTTTTCGGCAGTCACGGACGAAAGGAACAGACCTTAAAGACGGACCAGGACAACGCCATAATCTATGACGGAGAAGGAGAAGAGGTGGAATCCTGGATGAACCTCTTTTCCGAGAAGGTGGTGGAGAATCTGGTTAAAGTTGGATTTCCCAGATGCCCCGGAGACATGATGGTGTCAAATCCTTACTGGAGGGGGAATCTCTCTCAGTGGAAGGACAGGATGTATCATCTCTTTCTGAATCCGGTTCCTGAAAAGATACTCAGGTTCAGCGTCTTTTACGACCACAGGACGATATGGGGCGACCTCTTCTTTGAAGATGAGCTGAGGAAAATCATATATCAGGGGATAAAGGACCACCCCGGTTTTCTGGCAAGATTTGCAAAAATTGCGGCGGAAAGGAAGCCCCCCATTGGGCTTTTTGGCAGGTTTATCGTTGAAAAGTCCGGAGAGCACAAGAACGAGCTTGACATAAAGGGAAGAGGCTGTCTGCCTATAACGGAGTGTGTTAAGGTTCTCGCTCTTTTGCACAGAATAGACAAAACCAATACCTTTGAGAGGATAAGGGAGCTGAAGAATAAAGGTGTTCTTTCAAAAGAGCTGGCGGAGGAAGCCCTCTTTTCATACGATTTCCTTTTGAAATTGAGGATAAGAAATCATGTTAGGCTTTACAAAGAGGGGGCGGAACTTCACAACTACATCAATCCGGAACATCTGTCTTCCGTGGAGAGAAAGCTTCTCAAAGAGTCCTTTGCTGTGATATACAAGCTTCAGCGCGAGGTTATAAATAAGGCTGAGGCGGTGTATGTGGTCTGAGCTTGATGAGGTTTTAAAGGGCGAGCTGGAAAGGCTTAAAGAGAGCCGTCTGTTTCGTTTTCTGCGGCGGATTGACTCGCCTCAGGCTCCTGAGGTTGTCCTTGACGGGAAAAAGGTTATACTCATGTGCTCCAACAACTATCTGGGGCTTGCCAACCACCCGGAGGTGGTGAATGCGGCTGTGGAGTCAATGAAGAGATACGGCTACGGTGCCGTAGCTTCCCGGTTAGTTTCGGGGAACATGAAGATTCACGAGGAGTTTGAGGAACACATAGCCGCTTTTAAGGGGGCGGAAGCCGCCTTGCTTTTCAACTGTGGATACATGGCGAACATCGGCGTTTTGAGTGCCTTGTGCGACAGCGCCCGGGACCTCATAGTCTCCGACAAGCTCAACCACGCCTCCATCATTGATGGAGTCATGCTTTCAAAGGCGAAATTTGCCTTTTTCCGGCACAACGACCCTGAGCATCTTGAGGCTATACTTAACGCAAAAAGGGCTAAAGCACGGCGGGTCTTGATTGTGGTTGACGGCGTCTTCAGTATGGACGGTGACATAGCGCCTTTAAAGGACATAGTCTCGCTTGCCGAAAGGTATGAAGCCATGGTTATGGTTGACGATGCCCACGCCACAGGGGTCATAGGAAGAACCGGCAGAGGCTCCGTTGAGCACTGGGAGCTTTACGGAAGGATTGATGTGCAGATGGGCACTCTGGGCAAGGCTTTGGGCGGCTTCGGGGCGTTTGTGTGTGGAAGCAGAGCGCTTATAGACTATCTCATAAACCGGTGCCGTCCCTTTATATACACCACCGCTTTGCCTGTTCCTGTGGTTGCCGCTGCCAGAAGGGCGGTTGAACTGCTGGAAGCCCACCCGGAGATGGTGGAGAGGTTAAGAAGCAATGTGAATTACTTTGTGTCTTCCCTGAAGGATATGGGATTCAATGTTTCTTCCAGCAAAACAGCCATAATTCCCGTTATCATAGGGGATGAGGAAGCCGCTCTCAAAATGAGCGAGCTTTTGCTGGAAAGGGGGGTTTTCGTTGCCGCCATGAGGCCTCCCACGGTGCCCAGAGGGACCTCCCGATTGAGGGTCACTTTGATGGCTACCCACACGAAGAACCACCTTGACAGAGCCCTTGAAGCTTTTCGCGATGCGGCTAAATTAATTGGTATAATTTAGAGCGATGGAAAGGGGGCTTTTATGGAAGGCAAGAAGATAGGCTTCTGGGAAGCGGTCTCTATAGGTATAGGAGGCATGATAGGTGGAGGAATATTTGCCGTTTTGGGGCTTACGGTCCTGCTTGCAAGGGGAGCCGCCCCTATAGCCTTTTTGATAGCGGGACTGATAGCCCTTGTTACGGCTTATTCTTACGCCAAGCTTTCCGTTAGATTCCCCAGCGAAGGGGGAACCATAGAGTTTATCGTCAGGGCTTTTGGTCCGGGGGTCTTTTCGGCGTGGCTCAACACCCTGCTTCTGGCAAGCTATGTGATTATGCTTTCTCTGTATTCCTACGCTTTCGGCAGTTATGGAGCAGTTCTCATTGCCGGGGTTGAAAACCTCGTTCTTAAAAAGGTTCTTACGGCCTTTGTGATAGTCTTTTTCACCTTTTTGAATCTTCTCGGCGCTTACATTGTGGGGAAGGCAGAGGACATTATGGTGGCTTTTAAGGTTTTTATACTCCTTTTCTTTTCCGCGCTTGGCTTGCTCAATGTGGATTTGGGGAGGCTGTCCCCTTCCACCTATCCGTCCGTTTTCAACATTCTTACCGGCGGGCTGATAATCTTTCTTGCCTATGAGGGGTTTGAGCTTATAGCCAACACGGCTCGTGATGTGGAAAATCCTGAAAAGATTCTGCCCAAAGCCTTTTATACAGCGGTTCTGTTCGTGATATTCGTCTATGTTCTCGTTGCTTTTGTGGCGGTGGGCAATCTCCCTTACGATGAGGTGGTCAAAGCCAAGGATTATGTGCTTGCGGAGGCTGCCCGTCCCTTTCTGGGAGAGTGGGGTTTCGTTCTCATAGGTGTTGCGGCTCTCATCTCAACGGCGTCTGCTATAAACGCAACACTTTACGGAACGGCGAGGATAAGCTATCTCGTTGCGAAATACGGCCAGCTTCCCAAGGTGTTTGAGAAGAAAATCTGGCGCGGCTCTTACGAGGGCTTGATAATCTTGAGTCTGCTCACACTTTTTGCCGCTCTCACCTTTAACCTGAAGAACATCTCCGTTGCCGGAAGTCTCGGCTTTCTAATAGTTTTTGGAGCGGTCAATGTCTCAAACTGGAAGCTTTCGGAATATACGGGAGCAAATCCTTTGATTTCGGCAGTTGGCGCGGTTGCCTGTGTCATTTCAGCTTTCGTTCTGGTGCTGCACAACCTGAAGGTATCTCCCGATTCTCTCAAGTCTTCTTTTATAATGATAGGAGCCACTCTCGTTTTTGAACTGCTTTACAGGACATTGACGGGAAAAAGACTCTCCGAGTTTATAGACTGGAAGCTGAGAGAGCGTGAAGAGTTTCTAAAGAACCTGGATTTTTATCTCGAAAGGCTTAAGGCGGTGATTAAAGAGCGGCTTTCCGATGCGGAGATAGTGATTTCAAAGAGGGGAAGCGGAAAAAGCGTCAGCATGGTTGATGTGAGCGTTGCCACAGGCAAAGATATTGAAGACCCGGAGCAGGAAGAGGCAAAGATAAAAGAGAAAGCAGGAATAAAAGCCCATCATCCTGTAAGAATCTCTTTTGTTAAGAAGGCTAAATAGACTTTATGTTTACATCCAGAAGGTAGTATTTTCCGTTCTGCCACTTTACGG
>JAADEW010000095.1 GCA_013153205.1 Deferribacteres bacterium
ATATTTGAGACGGAAAGAAGAGGAGATAAGCTTTTCATATACCCCAGGGATTCTCTTGGAGAGCTTGGCATATACTTTGTGGCTCAAACCCAGAAGGACGGAAAGATTCTTCTGCACGACGACGGCACCATATTGTCTGTTCTTTCCAGTCATGCTAATCCTGTAAATCTGGTGAGGGAACTGCGGACGGGGGCAAGGTCTCTTGGATTTGTGTTCAGGGACGGCAGGGTTTTCGTAAAGTGCGATTATCCTGAACTTGTTGCCGCGGCGAGGAGGCTGGAAAGGCTTGCCGCCGAGATAGCATTCAAGGCTAAACCGGAGGGATAAAATGGAGTTGAGAGAGGCTATAAAGGGAAGGAGAAGCATAAGAAAGTATAAACCGGACCCTGTTCCTAAAGAGGTAATTGAGGAGCTTTTTGAATACGCCTTGTGGGCTCCTTCCGGTATGAACAGGCAGAACTGGTATTTCGTGGTGGTTACGGGGAAGATGAGAGATGAGGTGGTGAAGATATGCGAGAGGGCTTACAGGGAGTATATCGGCAGAAAGGTGGAGAAGGTCTTTTCCCACAAGCCCGATGTGGTTAAAGAGACCAAAAGCTTTTTCGCAACCCTTGGGGGAGCTCCTGTTGTCATACTTGCTTACGCCATTCCCGGTCCTGAAAGCGAAAAGACGGATATACAGAGCGTTTCAGCCGCCATACAGAATCTTCTCCTCCTTGCTCACGAGAAGGGGCTGGGAACATGCTGGATGACCGGGCCCATATCCCACGCAGATGAGTTCAGCAAGCTTCTGGGTATAAAAGACAAGAACTTCGTGGCTCTTATAACCCTGGGATATCCCGATGAAACGCCCAAGGCACCCAAAAGAAAGCCGGATAGAGTCCGCTATATAGGTTTTGACGAAAGCTGAAATGCCAGCTCTTTCAGCTTGTCCTCTTTCAAGCGGAAGTTGAGAGCATTTAGCAGGTTGTTCATGTCCTCCGGAATGGGGGCGAAAACCTCCACCTCTTTCTCTTCAATAGGATGCGGGAATCTTATGTATAGGGCGTGAAGCGCCTGTCTGTTGATGAAATCCGATGTCTTTTTTCCGTAAACCGCATCTCCAACGATAGGACACTTTATGTGATGCATGTGGACCCTTATCTGATGGGTTCTTCCCGTGATTATTCTGGCAAGCACGAGAGAGTAAGGCTCGCTTACCGATATGGTTCTGTAAAGGGTCAGTGCGTCTCTTCCTTTCGGAACCACCGCCATCTTTTTGCGCTCAACGGGGTGTCTTCCTATGGGGGCTTCTATCCTTCCCTCTAAAGGGTTGGGCACCCCGTGGCAGACGCACAGATATACCTTGCTGATACGCCTTTGTTTCAGCATTTCGCTTATGATGCGGTGGACCTCTTCGGTTTTCGCTATTATCAGCGCTCCGCTTGTGTCTTTGTCCAGCCTGTGAACAATGCCGGGCCTCTCCTTCCCTCCCAGCGTTGAGAGCAGGGGGAATCTGGCTATCAGCGCGTTGGCAAGGGTATCCTGACTGTGGCCCGGTGCCGGATGTATGGGTATCCCCGGTGGTTTGTTTATCACCGCGATAGAGTCGTCTTCGTATAGGACCTGAAGCTCCATCTCTTTGGGTATGAGCTCTACAGGTTCCGGTTGGGGAATTTCCACCTCAACGAGAAAGCCCTTTTCAACCTTCTGTCCGGCTTTGAGAGCTGGGTTTTTCTCTACTGACACGAGCTTTTTATCTATCAGCTTCTTTATCTGGCTTCGGGTGAGCTCAAGCTGGCTTTCAAGGAAAAGGTCAAGCCTCTTTTTGTGCCACTCTTCCGGGACTTTTAAAATCTGCCGGGTATGACCCTTCCGCAGCTGGGACATCTGCCTTCTGTTATTCTGCTTATCACCGTGAAGAACCCTTTTCTCACTATGAGCTTTTCCCCGCAGTCGGGGCAGAAAGTGGTGTTTAAGTCCTCGTCGGGAACATTGCCCACATATACAAAGTTGAGCTTCTCGTCGGCTATTGATTTGGCTTTAAGTAGCGTTTCTATGGGGGTTGGAGGAAGATTGCTCAGTTTGTAATGGGGGAAGAATCTGGTGAAGTGAACGGGCATGTCCGGGTCAATGCCTGAAATGAAGTCCACCAGTGCCGTTATCTCTTCTTCGGAGTCGTTTAGTGTGGGTATAATGAGGTTGGTCACCTCCACATGCACGCCACTTCTGTGGGCTTCTTTTATGGTGTTTAAAGTTGCCTCAAGCTTTCCGCCCAGTGCTATCTTTTTGTAAAACTCATCCCGCATGGACTTGAGGTCAACATTCATGGCGTCTATGAAAGGCAACAACTCTTTTAATGGTTCGGGATTTATCTGTCCGTTTGTGACGAGGACTATGGGAAGCTGATATTCTCTGGCAAGCTTTGCCACATCTATGATGTATTCAAACCAGATTAAAGGCTCCGTGTAGGTGAAGCATATACCGCGGGAGCTGTATTTTAAAGCCACCTTCACCAGGGCTTCAGGGGGCACAAACTCTGTGGGGCAGTCCTGCTGGGATATCTGCCAGTTCTGGCAGTGGAGGCATCCGAGATTACAGCCGTTGCAACCGGTGGAGATGATGTAGCTCCCCGGATAGAAGTGATACAGGGGCTTTTTCTCAATGGGGTCGTTTGCTATACTTACTATCTCCCCGTATCCAGCGGCTATGAGCCTTCCGTTTATATTCTGCCTTATTCTGCAGAAACCCCTCTGGCCTTCGGGAATGACGCACTCTCTGGGGCAGAGAAGGCATTTGACTTTGCCGTTTAACGACTGCCAGTATCTCGCTTCAGGCTTCATCTGTATCTTTCTACCGAGAACCTGTAAACCTTGATGGGCTCACCGGGGGATATACCGGCTTTTGCCATGGCTATGGCAAGCTGTTGCTCAACGGTATCCACCCCTTCAAGGTCCGGAAGGAGAAGCCCTCTTTTCCAGCCGGATTCGACTATGACCCCGTATTTTTTAGGGTCAAGCTGGGACAGGTCCGTTACCGGTTCGGGCTCACTCAGCACATCAACGGATATTTCCAGCTCGTCAAGCTCGTCTTCCTGAACAGGTGGGAATCGCGGGTCTTCCGTAGCCGCCGCTATGGCGTTGTAGATGACCTCTTCTGCCACATTGTTCCTTGTTGGCAGAAATGTCCCTATACAGCCCCTTAACTGTCCGTGTTTCTTCAGGGACACGAAAACTCCTGCCCTTCTTCTCATTTCGGGAGTCATCTCTTCGGGCGGAGGTGGGGGTATGATTCTTCCGTATCTCACGTACTCCTCTATGGCTCTTCTTGCCAGCCTTACTAAAGGATGTTCTTCTCTTCTCATCTTCAATACTCTCTTTCCGCCAGAAAGTTGGCTATCTCTATCAAAAACTCCTTTTCCCTGCTTTCGGGGGCAGTTTTTATGGCGCTGACCGCCCTTTCTCCGTGTTCCTTAACCCTTTGCTTTGCGGCCTCTATCCCCCTGTATTTATATATAATCTCTTTTACTGTTTGAAAATCCTTATCTTCAAAGTCCTCTTTCAGGAGAAGTTCCCTCACCTTTTTCTTCTCTTCTCTGGAGGCTTTCTGAAGGGCGAATATAAGGGGAAGGGTCACCTTACCTTCCCTGAAGTCGTTTCCCACAGGTTTTCCCGTGTTTTTAGGGTCTCCCGTGATGTCAAGGATATCGTCTGAAATCTGGAATGCGTATCCTATCTCCTCACCGTAAGTCCTGAGGGCACCGCGCAGCTCGCCGTTATCTTCTATGACGGCTCCCACCTCGCAGGCGGCTTTTATAAGGGCGGCTGTCTTGCCGAAAATAATTTTGTAGTAGTCTTCTTCTGTTGTGTCTATGTCGTAGGACTTTATAAGCTGGTATATCTCGCCTTCTGCAAGGTTGACGCAGGCATCAGACATTATGTTGAGGGCAGAAGGAGGCAGGTTTTCCGTCATCATGAAGAATGAGCGTGCAAACAGAAAGTCTCCCACCAATATCGCCGCTTGATTCCCCCATATTCTGTTTGCCGCCTTTCTTCCCCTTCTTGTGTCCGATTCGTCCACCACATCGTCGTGAAGAAGGGTTGCCGTGTGAATGTATTCCACCACCGCGGCGGCGATTTTTGCTCTGTCCGCATTTTTCCCGCCGCATATCCTTGAAGAGAGCAGGGTGAGTATGGGTCTGAACCTTTTCCCGCCTGCTTCTAAAATGTAGCTTGAAAGCTCCGGGATTATCTTTATGGTGGAGTGGAGGTTCTCGTTGAGAACCTTTTCCACATCCGAGAGCTCATCTTTCAGATATGAGATAACCCTGTTTATCATCTTTACAGGTTTCCTATAGCAATTGATTTTTCGGTTGTAAACGTATCTTGTTTCATATAATTTTTCAATTATGAAAAAAACGGTGCTGGTGCTTGAAGATGTAACTGTGGCTTTCGGTTCAAAAATAGTGCTCAAAGATATATCCTTTGAGGTTAGAGAAGGGGAGTTCTGGGGCATTATAGGTCCCAACGGAGGGGGTAAAACCACGCTTCTCAAAACCATATTGGGGTTGATAAAACCAGTCAAGGGCACTGTTTCAATTATGGGGCTTCCTCCTAAAGAGGCGGTGAGAAAGGGATATGTGGGCTATCTTCCCCAGAGGATAGAAAACTACCTTCCCCTTTCCTGTGAGGATGTGCTTTCCCTCGTGGTTTCCGAGAAGAGAGAGATTGAAAGGCTTCTTGAGCTTGTGGGCATGAAGGATAAGAGGGAACAGCCCTTTTCAAGCCTTTCCGGCGGCGAGAAGCAGAGGGTTTTGATAGCCATGGTTCTTGCTAAAAAACCCAGACTTCTTCTGCTTGACGAACCGAATACGGGAATAGATATCGTGGCTCAGGATGCCTTTTACGAACTGTTGAGAAGAATAAAGGTTGAAGAGAATGTTAGCATATTGATGGTGAGCCACGATGTGGGGGTTATAGTCAACTTCGTTGACAGAGTAGCATGCCTCAACAGAACCCTCCATTACGAGGGAGACCCGAGGGGGGTGCTGGATTGCGACCTTTTAAAGAGGCTTTACGGCACAGATGTTGAAGTCTTCGTTCACCATCCGGAGTGTAAGGGATGCCATGTGTTCCGGACTTCCTGATAGTTCCTCTTATAACGGCTTTTGTTGTGGCTGTTTCCCTTTCCCTGCTCTCCTTTTTCGTTGTTTTGAAAAGATGGGCTTTCTTGAGTGTGGGGGTATCTCACGCGGCTTTCGGGGGTATAGCTTTAGGAGTTCTCATAGGTGTAAGCCCTGAGTTTACCGCTTTAGGTTTTGGGGTTGTTGCCGCCTTCCTTATAGCCTACTTTAAGAGGAAGGGCGGTTTTCACGAGGATATCACCGTTGGGGTTCTGTTTTCCTTTTTTATGGCGGTGGGGGTTGTTCTTTTTGCCCTGTCAAAGAGCTACATAACCAACGCCTTCAGCTATCTTTTCGGCAATCTCCTCATGGTGAGCGGAGGGGACTTTTCTTTCTCTGTTGCGCTTCTTCTTGTGGACTGCCTCTTTTTGTGGCTGAAGAAGAGGGAACTGCTTCTTCTGATGATGGACGAAGACATGGCTTACGTTTATGGTGTGAACGTGGATTTTCTCTACTATGCCCTTGTCTTTCTGGTTACCATAAACGTGGTGGTTGCCATTAAGCTTGTGGGCGTTATTCTGGTGACGGCTCTCGTGGTGGTTCCCGCCTCCGTTGCTTTGAAGATAGCCCATAGATTCTGGTGGGTGATTTTCTGGTCCGTCTTTTTCGGGATTGTTAGCACATTTTCCGGTATAACGGCTTCCCTGTTGTGGGACTTGCCTCCGGGGGCTACCATTGCCCTTTTTTGCGGAATACTTTTCTTTGTGTCGGTGCTGAAAAGGTATTAAATTAAATGTGGAGGGGTAAGATGAGAAATCTGTTGCCTTTGGTTGTTTTTCTCTCATTCGTTGTGGCGTGCTCTTACGGAAGCGGAAGGATGAGAGTGGACATATTCAACCCCGCGGCAGAGCTTTACGACAAGGGCATGGAAGCGTATCAGAGCGGGGATAAGGAGAAAGCCATACAGTATTTCAGAGATATAGTGGAGTATTATCCCAAAAACGGCCTTGCAGACGATGCCCTTCTGATGCTGGCAAGATGTTATGAGGAGGAGGGGGAGTATTACAGTGCACTGGCTTACTACAAGCTCTTTCTTTATCGGTTTCCTACCCATAAGAAGAAGGATTTCGTTGTGAAAAAGGTGAAGGAACTTGAGAAACGGCTTGGTATAAAAGAAAAAAAGGGGGAGGAAAAAGATGGCAGTAGCAGAAATAGTGGTAACCCCGCTGGGGACAGGCTCTCCTTCTCTTTCGGCGTATGTGGCAAAGGTTCATAAGGTGCTGGAGGAATCCGGTCTGAAGTATCAGCTTACGCCCATGAGCACCATCGTTGAGGGGGAGGTGGACGAGATTCTGGATGTGGCAAGAAAGATGCACGAGGCCCTCTTTGAGGAGGGGGTGTTGAGGGTGGTGACCAGCATCAGAATAGATGACAGAAGGGACAAAAAGCTCACCATGGAGGGCAAGGTAAAATCCGTGATGGAAAAGCTCAAACAGGGATAGGCTATGAGGGACAGGATAGAGCGTGCCGCCGAATGGCTTAAAGAATCGGAATTTGCCATAGCCCTCACCGGAGCCGGTATCTCTGTGGAAAGCGGAATACCGGCTTTCAGAGGCTCTCAGGGGCTCTGGGATAAGTATGACCCGGCTGAGTATGCCACCATAGAGGCTTTTATGTCCGACCCGTTTAAGGTCTGGAAGATGCTGAAAGAGCTTTACGAGACCGTCCGCAGGGCAGAACCCAACGCCGCTCACAGGGCGCTTGCTGAGCTTGAGGCCATGGGCAAGCTCCGCGCGGTTATCACCCAGAATGTGGATTCCCTCCACCAGAGGGCGGGAAGCAGAAATGTTATAGAGTTTCACGGAAGCGGAGAGACCCTCACCTGCCTTTCATGTGGCGGAAAGTTCAGGATTGAAGACATAGACCTTGAAAATATTCCTCCCTTATGCCACTGCGGGGGGATACTGAAGCCCGATGTGGTCTTTTTCGGCGAGCCCATTCCGCCTGAGGCTTTGAAAAGTGCTTTTGAGCTTGCCGAAAGGTGTGATTTGCTCCTTGTGGTGGGCACTTCGGCTCAGGTCTATCCTGCCGCCAGCATACCCCGAATTGCAAGAGATAGCGGTGCCAGAGTGGTGGAGATAAACCTTGAACCAACACCCCTTACCCATGAGGTCTCTCACCTTTTTATAGAAGGGAAAGCGGGGGAGATACTTCCGGAAATAGCGCAGCTCGTTAAAACTTGAGTCTGGTTTAATCAAGTTTTTTTACAATGGTATTGACAAGTTTGGGGATTGGTATATATTTAAGGGTGAGGAAAAAATTAAAGAGGAGGTGATGGGTCATGGCGATTATGAGGTGGACTCCTGACAGGGAGCTTGACAGGTTTAGAAGGGAGATGGAAAGGGTTTTTGACGAGTTTTTCACTGAGGAGAGATTCCCTGCTCTGTTCAGGGTTCCCACGGGAGATATAGTGGCGTTTCCTCCGATAGATGTTTACGATGAAGGAGACAAGATTGTGGTGAAGGCTGAGCTTCCCGGTTTAAGCAAGGATGATGTGGAGATAATTGTAAAGGATAGGGAGCTTGTTATAAGGGGTGAAAAGAAGAAGGAAGAGGAGATAAAGGAAGAGAACTACTACTACAGCGAGAGGTCCTTCGGCAGGTTTATGAGGGTAATTAGGCTGCCGGTTGATATCAAGACTGACGAGGTTAAAGCCAGATTCAAAAACGGAATCCTTGAGATAGAGCTTCCCAAGGTTGAAGAAGCAAGACCTAAAGAGATTAAGGTTGAGGTTGAGGAGTAAAGACGTAAGGGGAGGGAAACCTCCCCGTCCTCTCTTTTTCTCCCCTTCCATTGTTGACAATGTTCGTGAATATGCAATAAGTTTATTTGCGTCTTTTGTTTTAAGCTTCAGCTTGCTCATGCGGGAGGTGGTTAATGGGTAAAGTAAGGCTTGCCATAGTGGGTGTGGGAAACTGCGCTTCGTCATTGGTTCAGGGTATCTATTACTACAGAGATGCCGATAGGGATAAGGTCAGTGGTTTGATGCACTATGACATAGGCGGTTATAAGCCTTGGGATATAGAGGTGGTCGCGGCTTTTGACATTGACGAAAGGAAAGTGGGCAAAGATGTGTCCGAAGCCATCTTTGCCAGACCCAACTGCACCACCGTTTTCTGTAAAGATGTGCCCAAGATGGGTGTTCCCGTGTATATGGGCCATGTGCTTGATGGGTGTGCTGAGCACATGAAGGACTATCCTGAGGACAGGACTTTCAAGGTGGCAAAGAGTGAGCCGGTGGATGTGGTGAAGGTGCTGAAAGAGTCAAAGGCTGATGTGGTGGTGAATTACTGCCCTGTTGGGTCTGAAGAAGCCACAAGGTTTTACGCCCAGTGTGCCCTGGAGGCCGGGTGTGCCTTTGTTAACTGTATTCCTGTGTTTATAGCTTCAGATGAGGAGTGGGCGAAAAAGTTTGAAGAGAGAAAGCTTCCCATAGTTGGGGATGACATAAAGTCGCAGGTGGGAGCCACCATAACCCACAGGGTTCTGGCCAAGCTCTTTTCTGACAGGGGTGTTAAGCTTGACAGAACCTATCAGCTCAATTTCGGTGGAAACACGGATTTTCTGAACATGCTTGAAAGGGCAAGGCTGAAGAGCAAGAAGGTTTCCAAAACGGAGGCTGTGCAGTCTCAACTGCCGCATCCCCTTCCTCCGGAAAACATACATATCGGTCCTTCCGATTATGTGCCGTGGCTAAAGGACAGGAAGATATGTTATATAAGGATGGAGGGAAGGCTATTCGGCGATGTCCCCATGTATATTGAGCTCAAGCTTGACGTAGAAGACTCTCCCAACAGCGCAGGGGTGGCTATAGACGCTATAAGGTGTGCCAAGCTTGCCCTTGATAGGGGTATAGGAGGACCTCTCTACTCCATATCTGCCTACACCATGAAGCATCCTCCCATTCAGTATCCTGACTTTCAGGCGAAACAGATGGTTGAGGAGTTTATAAAAGGGGAAAGGGAAAGGTAGATGTCCTCTGTTAACAGGACCATAGAGGAGATAAACGAAAAGATTAGAAAGGGAAAGGTGGTAGTTGTTACCGCCGAGGAGATGATAGAGATTGTGGAGGAGGTGGGGGTTAAAGAGGCCGCAAAAAGGGTGGATGTGGTGACCACGGGGACTTTCGCTCCCATGTGCTCCTCCGGTGCGTTTATAAACATTGGCCATCCAAAACCGAGAATCAAGATTGAAGAGGCGTACCTCAACGGTGTCCCTGCCTATGCGGGGCTTGCCGCCGTTGACCTGTATATAGGAGCCACCGCTTTACCCAAGGATGACCCGAGAAACGCCGTCTATCCGGGGCAGTTCAGATACGGTGGCGGCCATGTTATAGAGGATTTGATTGCGGGAAAGGATATAATTCTCAAGGCTTACGGTTACGGGACCGACTGCTATCCCAGAAGGGAGCTTGAGACTTTAATAAACCTTAGAGATATAAACGAGGCTTACCTTTTCAATCCCAGAAACTGCTATCAGAACTATAACTGTGCCGTTAATGTTTCTGACAGGATAATCTACACCTACATGGGGCTTCTCAAACCCAAGCTGGGAAATGCTACTTACTGCAGTGCCGGCCAGCTTTCTCCCCTCTTGAACGACCCTTACCTCAAAACCATAGGGGTGGGAACGAGGATATTTATCGGCGGTGGCGTGGGTTATGTGGTGACTCAGGGAACCCAGTTTACCACCGATGTTCCCAGAGGCGAAAAGGGAGTGGTTAAAAAGCCCGCCGCCACCCTTGCCGTTACGGGTGATATGAGGGGAATGAACACGAGGTATGTAAGGGGCGTGAGCATCCTTGGATACGGGGTGAGCCTTGCCGTTGGTATAGGTATTCCCATTCCCATTCTGAACGAGGAGATGGCGTGGCATACCTCTGTGAAGGACGAGGAGATTTACACCCAGATTGTGGACTACAGCCACGATTATCCCTATTGTGAGCCAAGGGTTCTTGGGGAGGTTAACTACGCTCAGCTCAGAAGCGGTGAGATAGAGGTGATGGGCAAGAAGGTGCCCACAGCTCCTTTGTCCAGTTACTACATGGCGAGGGAGATTGCGGGTATTCTCAAGGATTGGATAAGGTCCGGAAAATTTGAGCTTACCAGACCCGTTGCCCTCTTCCCGAAAGAGGGATGCGTGACCAAACCCCTTAAAATCAGGCCCTTCAAGTAAAAAGTTTTTGCTGGTGTTGCGGATACCCTTTTTGTATGCTATGTTCAATCAAACGATTGATTGAACAGATTATGAATCAGACAAAGGAAAGGATACTTAAAGCGGCGTCGGAGCTTTTTGCCAAGGGCTCTTACGAGGGGGTCAGTATAAGGGAAATAGCGAGGAAAGCTGATGTTAACAGTTCCCTCATAAGCTACTACTTTGGAGGAAAGGAGAACCTCTATAAAGCAGTTTTGTCGCAACATTTTGATGAGCTTCTGGAGTATGTGAGCCGCATGAGCACTTCCGACGAGCTTGCGTTTATAAAGGAGTTTATGAAAAACCACATAAGGGTGATGCGGAAGAGGGGGAAGTTTGCGGCTATCGTTGCTTTCAGGGAGCTTGGGGGGGAAGGCAGGTTTGGCAGGGAGTTTATGGAGCTTTTCCTGAAGAGGATAGCCGAAAGGCTTTGCGGCGTGATAGAGTCTGCCAGAGCCAAGGGGCTGATACGGGACCTTCCCACCGAGGTGGTTATGCATTTTCTCATACATGTTGATACGCTTTTTGCTCTGAGGTTTCCTGAGATGGACGAGGAGACGGCTTCCGATATGGCTTTTGAGCTGTTTATAAGGGGAGCTGGAGCATGAGAGGGGTCTTTATCCTCATATTTTTCCTCGTTCCTGCCGTTGTCTGGGCTAAGGTCTTCACGCTGAAGGACTGCATCGCTTATGCCGTTAAAAACAATCCTGAGGTGGGCTATTTCAAACTGCTTGAAGAAGCCAAAAGATACGATGTCTCCTATGCCGCTTCAGGCTTTTTTCCTGTGGTTAATGCCAATATCTACTGGAAGAGGTATCAATTTGAGGGGCTTGAGCCGGTTAACGAGTCTTACTGGGGAGTGACGGCGTCTTGGGAGCTTTTCTCCGGTTTGAGCACCCTGCGGAACTGGCAGAGGTCGCGGATTGACCTTGAATCTGTAAGTGAGCAGGTGAGGCAGACCGTTATAGATGTGGCTTTTGAGGTGGTGAGCGCTTACACCGACCTTTTGAGCAAAAAGGCTCTTCTTGAAGCGAGAAAGAAGAGCCTTGATGATGCTGTTATCAATCTTTCTCTGGTTAAGAAGCGGTATGAGGTGGGTTTTGCCCCTTTTTCCGACCTGATAACCGCCAAATCCAGGGTGGAAGATGCAAAGCACGAGCTCATAAAGGCTGAGTCTGAGGTTGCAAAGGCTAAGGGAAGGCTTGCTGTTGCTATGGGCTTAAGCGTTGTGAGCTCTTTTGAGATTAAAGAAGAGAGACTCCCCCTTTCCAGAAAGGTGGATTTTAATAGGCTGTGGGAGTCTGCGTTGAAGATGAGGCCTGATTTGAAAAGGGCTGAGCTCTCCATTGAGGCTCAGGAGAAGAGGGTGTCTGCTGTGAAAGCCGAATTTATGCCAGTTGTAGGAATTACTGGAGAATATGGAATGAATGACCAGTCTCTTTTCCCTGACGATAAGTATTCCTGGAGCATCAGGGCATGGGTGAGGATACCGCTTTTTTCGGGCTTTTCCACATGGTCAAAGTTGAGAAGGGAAAGGGCTTATCTTAAACGGGCGGAGTTTGGATATAAAATGGTGAAGCTGAACGCTCAAAAGGAGTTGTGGAACGTTTTTCAGGATTACAGGAGTGCTCAAAAACAGTTTGAAGCGGCGAAAAAATACCTTGCCGCTGCTATGGAGGATATGAGGGTGATGAGGGGAAAGTATGCTAACGGCCTTGTTTCTGTGGTTGACCTTACCACCACTCAGGCAAATCTTGCGGATGCCAGAGCAAAGCTTGTATATGCTCGGTATAAAGTGGTGGAGTCCTACTATGCATTGATGAAGGCAACTGGATTCGTTCCGGGGCTGGAAAGATGAGAAGATGGCTTATTTTAGGGGTCTGGGTTCTTTTCCTTCTTTCCTGCAACTCTTCCCATAAAAAAGAGGCCATTTCGCCCAGGAAAGAGGCTGTGGTCAGAAGGGGAACCATTGTTCTTGAGGTTACCGCTACCGGTGCCGTTAAGCCTCAGGTTGGGGCTCAGGTTAAGGTGGGCTCAAGGATATCCGGTAAGGTTGAAAAGCTC
>JAADEW010000005.1 GCA_013153205.1 Deferribacteres bacterium
TTGCCGCTTCCTTGGTCATAAGGTGAGCGTCGTCAATTATGGCTATTTTTGCCTTTTTTTCCATGGGACGCAGAGCCGCCCATTCCTGAAGTTCCCTTATCTGTGATATGGTTATGCTCTCCTTTGCCGCTTCAATTGTGATAACGTCGGGATGTGTTGCCTTTAACACCCTCCTGCACGGCGGACACTTCAGACAGCCCTCTCTCTTTTCACAAAGCAGTGTGGAGGCAAAAAGCAGTGCCACTCTCTTTTTTCCAATGGACTCCCTTCCGGAAAAGATGAGGGCATGGGGTATTCTCCCATCTTTTACCATGTTTCTGATGAGGTTGATGTTGTCTTCGTGGCCTATAACGAAGGGCTTCTCCATGACGGCTCTATTCAGGAGGTATCCTTTCTACACCCATATACGGAATCAGTGCCTCCGGAACGGTTACCGAACCGTCTTCGTTCTGGTAGTTTTCCAGAATGGCCACTACCGTTCTTCCCACGGCTATGCCGGAGCCGTTTAGTGTGTGGACGAACCTTGCCTTCCCTTTGCCGCCTTTGGGCCTGTATCTTATTCCAGCTCTTCTCGCCTGAAAGTCCTCGCAGTTACTGCACGAGGATATCTCCCTGTATTTCTTCTGGGAAGGTATCCACACCTCAAGGTCATAGGTTTTCGTAGCGGAAAATCCCAAATCAGCGGTGCACAGCTCTACCACGCGGTAGGGGAGGTTAAGCCGCTGAAGTATGGTTTCCGCGTCCTTCACCAGCTTTTCAAGCTCCTCGTATGAGGTTTCGGGGGTGGTGAACTTGACGAGCTCAACCTTGTCAAACTGATGCTGTCTTATGATGCCGCGCACATCTTTTCCGTGAGAGCCTGCCTCCCTGCGGAAACAGGCGGTGTAAGCCGTGTAGTATATGGGAAGCTCTTCCTCTTTCAGTATCTCCTCCCTGTGCAGGTTTACGAGGGGCACCTCTGCCGTGGGTATTAGGTAAAGGTTGTCCCTTTCTATCTTGTAAAGGTCCTCTTCAAATTTGGGAAGCTGTCCCGTGCCGAACATAACCTCTTCCCGGACGAGATAAGGGGGCAGAATCTCAAGGTATCCGTGCTCCTTGGTGTGTATGTCCAGCATAAAGTTGATGAGGGCTCTCTCCAGACGTGCTCCCCATCCTTTGAATACGGCAAATCGGGAACCTGAAAGCTTTGCGGCTCTTTCAAAGTCTATTATATCAAGGTCTTCCGCTATCTCCCAGTGGGGTTTTGGCTCAAAGCCAAACTCCCTCGGCTCTCCCCAGACCCTGACCACCACATTGTCCTCTTCGGAGGAGCCCACCGGAACGCTGTCGTGGACGAGGTTCGGAACCTGAGCGAGGAATTGATAAAGCTCTTCAGTAAGCCTTTTGGCTTCTTTGTCAAGCTCTTCTATCCTTGCGTCAAGCTCCTTTGACTGGGCAACGAGCTCAGAAGCGTCTTTTCCTTCCCTTTTGAGCCTGCCAATCTCTTTGGAGAGCACGTTTTTCTTGTGCTTCAGCTCTTCAACCTCCTTTAGGATACGCCTTCTTTTTTCGTCTATCTCCCTGAATCTGTTAAAGTCTATCTCAACATTCCTCAGCTTTGTCTTTTTCTCCACGAGCTCAAGGTTTTTTCTGACGAAACCTATGTCCAGCATTGCTTCCTCCTTATCTTTCGGTTCTGAGGTTATATAAGCGTTTAAAATTTTTGATGCAATATGTTGCGGACGAACCGCCGTGTAATGCTGTTCACTTCAGGTTTTTAAGCACGAAGGTTGACAGATGCTCCACTTCCATTCTGGAGCCTCTTCTGGACAGACCGTATTTAATGTGGAGCATGCATCCGGGACAGTCCGTTATGATTTTTGCGGCCTTCGTCTCAATCACGGAGGCTATCCTGTCTTCAAGTATGGAATCTGAAAGCTCCTGCATCTCAATGGAGAAACTGCCTCCGAACCCGCAGCATCTGTCCGGCTCTTTCAGAGGAACAAAGTTTTCTTTAAGTTTTGCTGAAAGCCACTTTTGAGGAGAAAAGAGCAGTCCCTTCAGCTGATGGCACGGGTTGTGGTATGTTATCCGCTCGCAAGATGCTATCTCCGGGTCAGTCTTTTCAAGAAGCTGGCCAATGGTGAGAACCTTATCTCTTAACCGGTGGGCTTTTTTGAAGTGTTCGGGGCTTTTTCTGCACAGATTTTGCAGAAGCTCCCTCAATGCAAAGGCGCATGTGGGGCAGATTGTTATTATCCACCTGTACTTCTCAGCGTCTTTTATGAGCTCAACGCATCTCAAAGCGGCTTTTGTTGCCGATGAGGCGTCTCCTGAGCGGACCATGGGATAGCCGCAGCAGACGGGTTTTTCGGGAACTTCAGGGGCAAATCCCAGCCTTTCAAGAAGCTTTATGGTGTTTACGCCATCTTCTGCGAAAATGTATTCCACCGCGCATCCGGGAAAGAAAAGAACCTTTTCCCCGGATGAGCTTTCTGTTTTGAGGCTTTTCAGCTCGTCTCTGAAGATGGTGTCTCCGGCAAAATGGCTCAGCTTGGGATTGAATCCGGAAAGGCTGTCTTTGATTTTTGAAGCCGCTTTTGCTCCTCTTTGAGCCAATCCGGGGCTTAGAAGAAGTCTGTTTGCAAGCTTTAATTTGAAGTCAGCCCTTTCAAGGTCCAGCGAGAGCCTGTCAATGAGCCTGTCCAGAGGTATTCCGGCAGGACAGTAGTAGGAACAGCTTTTGCATCCCGCACAAAGCGAAAGCAGTTCCCGGCTTACACTGCTTTTGTGGAAGAGGGCAGTCAGTATGATGCCCACGGCACCCACATACACATGGCCAAAGACATGTCCGCCCACCTTTTCGTACACGGGACAGAAGTTGGCACAGCTTCCGCATCTTATACACTTGAGCGCTTCGCTGTATATTTCGTGCTCGGCGAAGGCAAGCCTTCCGTTGTCAAGAAAGACGAAGTGGGTCTCTTTGTGAGGGGTAATCCAGCTGACATAGGTGCTTATGTTCTGTCCGGTTGCGCTTTTGGGGAGCACCCTCAGTATCTTCAGCGCGTCTTCAAAGCTGTCCACCAGCTTTTCGTATCCCAGAAGGACCACGTGTATGGGAGGAACTGTGGCAACGAGCCTCCCGTTTCCCTCGTTGGTTAAAAGGGCTATGGTGCCTGTTTCGGCTACCGCCATGTTTGCACCGGTGATGCCTACCTTTGCTTCAAAGAAGGCTTTCCTGAGGTGTTTCCTCGCAATCTTAACCATCTGCTTGATGTCGTTTGGGTCCACCTCTTCGTTCAGCTTCTGTCTGAAGAGCTCGGCAACCTCCTCCCTTGACTTGTGAATGGCGGGCATGACCATGTGGGAAGGGGGCTCCTGGGCAAGCTGGAGTATCCACTCCCCGAGGTCGGTTTCAACGGCGTTTATTCCTTCCCTCTTGAGGTATAGGTTGAGCCTGATTTCCTCGGAGGTCATGGACTTGGATTTCACCACCACATTACTTCTGGCTTTTCTGCACACGGATGCGATGTAGCGGCATGCGTCTTCAGCGTCTTTCGCCTGATAGACCTTTGCGCCGTGTTTTTCCGCATTCTTTTTGAAGGCTTCAAATCGCCTTTTGATTCTTTCTTTCTCCGGACGCTTTACTGCAGAGACCTCTTCCCTGAGCTTGTGGAAGTCCCATTTTCCGTAAGCTTTCTCCCAGGAGGCTTTGAATGCCCTGCAGAAGGACGACAGATTCCGTTGCAGGGTGGCGTCTTTAAGCTTTTCTTTTGCCTTTTCTTTTATCAACCCGTTTCTCCTTAACCAGATATACCACCATCTTCTCCGGACCGTGAACGCCGGTGGTCAGCACCCGCTCTATATCGGCGGTTCTGCTTGCACCGGTGATAAAAGCGATGAAGGCAGGTTGGGAGGCCTTTTCCTTCAGGTATTTTCTTGTGTCCTCAAGCTTTCCGACTATTCTGTCCTCGTAAACCACCACGTGAAGCTCATCGCATAAAGATGCGGCAAGGCGCGCACTTTCATCGCTGTCATCAACCACCACGGTTCCCGTTTCCGCCACGGCAAGCTGGGCTTCTATGAGTGCTTTTGAGATGCCCTCTATACCTATGGAGGCCTCTTTTCGTATTTTGAGGGAGGGAAGCTCTATAAAGCCGAACTCGTCAAAGGGAAGGCTTTCAAGCTCTTCTCTTTCCAATACGATGTTTTCGTTTCCAACCCCTTCAGATTCTTTTAGAAAAAGAGCAGTTTTCTTCTTCATCGGCACTCATCTTAACCGATTTGTTCTATCCTTTCAATTTTCATGTTTATGTCTATCCATGTGGCGTGGTGGGTGATAAACCCGGATGATATAAAATCCACCCCCGTTTCGGCTATCTCCCGTATGCTTTCGGGAGTCACTCCTCCCGATGCCTCAAGGAGAGCTCTTTTACCGGTGAGCTTCACCGCTTTCCGTATGGTTTCAACGTCCATGTTGTCAAGCAGTATTATGTCGGCTCCCTCCGAGAGTGCCTCTTCCAGCTCCTTTAGACTTGAGACTTCCACTTCAATCTTTGCGGTAAAAGGCACAGCCTTTTTCACCTGACGGAGGGCTTCTTTAACCGACCCCGCTATCTTTATGTGGTTGTCCTTCACTAACACCGCGTCGTAAAGCCCCATGCGGTGGTTTACGGCACCGCCTATTTTGGTTGCGTATTTTTCAAAGAACCTGAGCCCCGGCGTGGTCTTTCTCGTGTCAACGAGTCTGGCTTCGGTGTCCTCTATAAGCCTTGCCATTTTGCGGGTGAGGGTGGCTATGCCGCAGAGCCTTTGAAGCAGATTCAGGGCGCTTCGCTCCACCGTTAGAAGGGTTTTTGCCTTTCCCTTAACGGTGCAAATCTCCTGATACGCTTCAATTTCGGTGCCTTCCGGGACCCTGAATATTATCTGGACAGCGGGGTCGTAAATTTTGAAAAGCTCTCTGAAAAAGGGAAGGCCAGCCACTACACAGGGCTGTTTGGCTCTTACCACCGCCTCCGCTTCTGTGCCTTCGCTGACGATGCCTTCTGTGGTCAGGTCTTCGTATCCAATGTCTTCCTTTAAAAAGAGCAGAAGATGTTCCTTTAAGGCAGGTGAAATCATTCAAGCATCCTTTCTATAGCCAGCCTGGCTCTCTCGGCAGTCTCTTCGTCAACGCTCACCTCGTATATCTCCTCTTTCAGGGCTTTTATAAGCCTTTCTGGGGTTATCATCTTCATCTGGTCGCACCGGGGAATGGGGTCCGGAAGTATAAATTCCTTATCGGGGGCGGCTTCCCTCATCTTGTATAGGGTGCCCTCTTCGGTGCCCACTACGAACTTTTTTGCCGGAGATTCTTTCACGAACCTTACGAGCTGTGAGGTTGAACCGACGAAATCGGCGCTTCTGGTTACCTCAGGGGGACATTCTGGGTGGACTATCACCAGGGCGTCTTCGTTTCCCCTTTTCGCTCTTTCTATGGCTTTTAAGGTTATTCTTTCGTGAACCGGGCAGTATCCGTTCCATAGAAGAATCTTTTTGTCAACGAACTGGGAGTGGTAGCTTCCGAGGTTTTTGTCAGGCACAAATATTATCTCGTCGGAGTCCATCTTTTTTATTATCTCACCGGCGTTGGCAGAGGTGCAGATTATATCAGCTTCAGCCTTGATGTCGGCATAGGTGTTGACATACGCCACCACTTTTGCTTGGGGCATCCTTTCCTTTAGCTCTCTGAGCTCCCTCACTTCAGCCATGTCTGCAAGCAGACACCCAGCGTTTCTGTAAGGGATAAGGACCTTTTTGTGGGGGGCGAGTATCTTGGCTATCTCAGCCATAAAATAGACCCCGCAGAACACTATTGTGGACTGCTCTATCCTCTCCGCCATCCTGCTCAGTTCAAGGGAATCCCCTATAAAGTCTGCCACCTCCTGAATCTCGTATCTCTGGTAGTAGTGCGCTATGATGAAAGCGTCTTTCTCTTTTTTAAGCCTGTTTACCTCTTTCTTGAAGTCTTGAATGTTCATGCCATCTCCTTTCACCACTGTTGTGTATCCTTTCTAAAATGGCATCCCCTGCTCTCCCTGTTTCTGAAGGCTGCCCTTGCAACCACAAGACCCACAAGTATCCCGTTTCTCAATTCTATCAGCTGTCTCGTTATTTTGGCTTTTCTGTAAAACTCTTCCACTTCCCACCACAGATGCCTCAGGTCGTATATGGCCCTTTTGAGCCTTTTTTCTGTTCTCACAAGCCCCACGTAATTCCACATGATGTGCTTTAAGGTTATCCAGTCCTGATTTATGAGGGCCGGGTCGGGTTTGAACTCACCGGTGTCAATCCACGGGATTGGCTCGGGAAACTCCTGAGAGAACTCGTTCCATCTCTGCTTGATTCTTTCCGCCGCCCGCCAGCCGAAAACGAGTCCTTCTAAAAGGGATGTGGAAGCCAGTCTGTTTGCGCCGTGAACTCCCGTGCATGCCACTTCTCCCACGGCGAAAAGCCTTTTCATATCCGTTTCGCTCCACATGTTCACCTTTATCCCGCCGCAGGCAAAGTGGACTGCCGGCACCACAGGTATGGGTTCCTTGGTTATGTCTATTCCGTATTTGAGGCAGGTTTTGTATATGTTGGGGAACCTCTCCTTTATCTTCTCGGCATCCATGTAAGATGCAAGGTCAAGCAGAACGTATTTGTAGCCGTTTTCCGTCATCTCCTCGTGTATAGCCCTTGAAACCACGTCCCTCGGAGCAAGGGAGCCTAACGGATGGTATTTTTTCATAAACTCCTTTCCGTCCGGGGTTTTAAGGACCGCTCCTTCGCCCCTTACGGATTCTGATATAAGAAACCTTTTTGCGTCTTTGTGGTATAGGGTGGTGGGGTGAAACTGTATGTATTCCATGTTTATAAGCGGAAGTCCCGCCCGGTAAGCCATGGCGAATCCGTCTCCCGTGGCTACATCGGGGTTGGTGGTGTGGAGGTATATCTGCCCCAGCCCTCCGGTGGCAATAACAGTGGCTTTTGCCACAAATCTTTTCACCCTTTTTTCCTTTTCCGAATAGGCGTAAACCCCCAGAGCTTCCGGCTGTTTATAGACGAACACGGGATTTCTGCAGTGATGCTGTAGCGTCAGTATGTCTATAGCCACATGAGACGTGTATATCTCTACGTTTTCAAGTCCTGAAATGTAGTTTAGCAGGCTTCTCTCTATGGCTCTTCCCGTGAGGTCATCTGCGTGAAGGATTCTTCTTACCGAATGGGCTCCCTCTTCTGTAAGGTCAAAAGAGCCGTCTTCTCTTCTGTTGAAGTTTACCCTGACCTTTTTTATGAGAACCTCTTCAACCAGTTTGGGACCGTATTCCGCCAGTATCTCAGCGGCTTCAGGATTTGAAGCTCCAGCCCCTGCTTCCAGTATGTCCTTTACGAGCAGTTCTTTTGAATCCTCTTCACCTTTGTATATTATTCCGCCCTGAGCGTTGTCGGTGTTTGACTCTTCAGGCCTTTCCCCTTTGGTTATCACGTTTACCTTAAATCCGCTTTCGGCGAGGAACATAGCGGTTACGAGGCCGCCTATTCCCGTTCCCACCACCAGCACATCAGATTTTACTATATCTTCCACCTCAAGCTCCCCCTTTTCTTTCAGGCAGGAAGTATATATAAAGCCTATTATCAGTTCAACAGGGTGATGCGCGATGAAGGTGCTTGCTTTTGATACTGCACTGCCTGCTCTGAGCATAGCCGTGGCTGATGGAGAAAGGGTGCTTTCCTCCTGCGAGCTGGTATCCCGCAGGTCCACTTCAAGCCAGCTTTTCGTCTGGATTGAAAGGCTCCTTGAAGCGGCGGGCATAGCTAAGGAGGAGCTTGAGGTTCTCGCTGTGACGCGTGGTCCCGGCTCCTTCACGGGGATAAGGGTCGGACTTTCTGCGGCGAAGGGGCTTGCGTATTCTCTCGGCTTAAAGATTGCGGCTTTTTCCACCCTTGAGGTTATGGCTTATTCGGTGAGGATTGAGGGATGCCTTCTCTTTCCCGTGATAAACGCCAAGAGGGGCATGTTTTACGGTGCCCTTTTCAGGTTTAGGGACGGGGTCTTTGAAAGGCTTACGGAAGATGCCCTCTTTCTTCCGGAGGAGGTGAAGGCTCACGAGGGAAGGGTCGTTTTTGTGGGTGATGCCGCGTCTGAGCTGGGGCTTTCCTCTGTTCTGGTGAGAAGTGCGGCTTCTTACATGCCTTATCTCGTGCACGAAAGGCGCGAGTTTGTGGATTTGGGCTCTCTGAAACCCAACTATTTGAGACCGTCTGATGCGGAGGAGAAATACGGAATCACCGTTGATTAAAATCAGAACTGCAAAGCTTAAAGATGTGCTGAAAATAGCAAAGATTGAGAAGGAATCCTTTGACAGGCCCTGGGGAGCAGACGCCTTTGCTATGGAGCTTTTTAAAAAATTTTCAAAGATTTTCGTGGTGGAATGCGACTCCGGGGTTTCAGGCTATGCCGTTGTCTGGTTCATAGGTTCCGAAGCATACATAGCCAATGTTGCAGTTGCCCCCCGGATGAGGGGGAAGGGGCTTGCCACCTGCTTGATAGATGCCGTTATCGGCGAGGCGAGAGAACGGGGATGCTCTTCCGTGGTCCTTGAGGTCAAAAGAGGCAACAAACCTGCCATAAACCTCTACAAAAAATTTGGGTTTGAGGTTGTGGGGGTCAGGGAAAAGATGTATTCCGATGGTGAGGATGGACTGATAATGGAAAAGTTGTTATAAATATTGTTTAAAATGCTTTTTGGAGGTGGAAGGATGACCGATGCGGAAATCATTGAGAGGCTTATGGAGGTTAACGACGACTTTAGAAAGCTTAAAGAGGAACACGCAAAGCTTGAGGAGCGGCTGGAGGAGCTTCAGAACAAAAAGTATATAACAGTGGAGGAAGAGATAGAGATAAAGGCGATAAAGAGGAAAAAGCTTGAACTTAAGGATAAAATGAACGAGTTTGTGGTCAAAGTGAAAAGGGGCGAGCTCAAAATTTAGCGGAGGATTGAGATGAGAAGCGATGAGGTAAAGAAAGGGCTGGAGCGTGTTCCTCACAGGGCACTGCTTTACGCCACGGGTGTGCCTAAAAAGGCCTGGGATATGCCTTTCATAGGTATAGTGAGCAGTTTTACCGACCTCATACCGGGACATGTGGGGATGAGGGATTTGGAGAGGTGGATAGAGAAAGGCGTTCACAGTGCGGGAGGATACGCTTTCCTGTTTTCCGTTCCCGGCATCTGTGACGGCGTTGCCATGGGACACTCCGGTATGAAGTATTCCCTTCCGTCAAGGGAGCTTATAGCCGACATGATAGAGGTTGTTGTGGAAGCCCACAAGCTTGACGGATTGGTGATGCTTACCAACTGTGATAAGATTACCCCGGGTATGCTCATGGCCGCCGCCCGCATCAACATACCCACCGTGGTGGTTACCGCAGGACCCATGCTTTCGGGGAGAATCGGCAGAAAGAGGCTGTCTTTGGTGAGGGATACCTTTGAGGCCGTGGGCAGGTTCAAGGCGGGCGCGATAACCGAAAAAGAGCTTGAGATGTGTGAGATGGAGGCGTGTCCCGGACAGGGCTCCTGTCAGGGGCTTTACACTGCGAACACCATGGCGTGCGTTACGGAAGCCATAGGCATGTCTCTGCCCGGATGTGCCACGGCACTGGCCGGGCTCGCCAAGAAAAGGAGAATAGCCTTTGATTCGGGATACAGGGTGGTGGAGCTGGTAAAGGAGAATGTTAAGCCCCTTGACATAATGACAAAAGAGGCTTTTGAAAACGGCATAAGGATTGACATGGCTCTCGGTGGTTCAACAAATGCCGTGCTTCACATAACCGCCATTGCGAAAGAGGCAAAGGTGGATGTTTCCCTTGAGACCTTTGACCGGATAAGCCGCGAAACCCCCCACATCTCAAACTTAAGGCCCGGGGGGGACTTTATGATGGAAGATTTGGACGCCGCCGGCGGTATTCCTGCGGTGATGAAGAGGTTGAAAGAGCTTATGAACGACACAAAGACGGTGAGCGGCAAGACGGTTTATCAGATAGCCGACGAGGCTGAGATTTACGACGAAGAGGTGATAAGACCCCTTGACAATCCCTACCACAAGGAGGGAGGCATTGCCGTTCTCTTTGGCAATCTCGCTCCTGAGGGAGCGGTGATTAAACAGACGGCGGTGAGCGAAAAGATGATGACTTTTAAGGGCGTTGCCAGGGTCTTTGATTCGGAAGAGGCGGCAATGGAGGCGATACTGGGCGAGAAGATAAAGCCCGGTGATGTGGTGGTGATAAGGTACGAGGGTCCCAGGGGAGGTCCCGGAATGAGGGAGATGCTTGCTCCCACCTCTGCTATCGTTGGAATGGGCCTTTCCGATTCTGTGGCTCTCATAACGGATGGCAGGTTTTCTGGAGGAACCAAGGGGCCCTGCATAGGCCATGTATCCCCTGAAGCGGCGGCGGGTGGACCCATCGGGCTTTTAAAAGACGGAGATGTCATTTATATAGACATACCGAACAGAAAGCTGGAGGTGGAGCTGTCTGAGGAGGAGCTTGAGAAGAGAAGGAGAGAGTGGAAGCCGCCTGAGCCGAAAGTTAAGAGGGGCTATCTTGCAAGGTATGCAAAGTTTGTAACCTCCGCCTCAACCGGGGCGGTTTACAAAGATATTTTAGAGGAGGAAACATGAAGTTAAAAGGAGCCGATATTTTCTGGGAATCCCTCATAAGGGAGGGAGTTGAAGTTGTTTTCGGGCTTCCGGGAGGGGCGGTTATAAACATTTACGACGCCTATCCCAAGTATAAGGACAAGATAAAGCATGTTCTCGTGAGGCACGAGCAGGCGGCTGTTCACGCTGCTGATGGATACGCCCGCTCAACAGGCAAGCCCGGTGTGGCTCTCGTCACATCCGGTCCCGGAGCCACAAATACTGTTACGGGAATTGCTACCGCTTACATGGATTCCTCTCCCGTTATTGTTTTTACGGGACAGGTGCCCACAGCTTTGATAGGCAACGACGCCTTTCAGGAAGCGGATGTGGTGGGAATCACGAGGCCCTGCACCAAACACAACTATCTGGTGAAGAGCACGCAGGACCTTGCCAGAGTTATCAAAGAGGCTTTCTACATAGCAACCACCGGAAGGCCCGGTCCTATTCTCATAGATATACCGAAGGACGTCATAGTGGGGGAGGCTGAGTTTGAATATCCGGATAGGGTCTCAAGAAGAGGCTATCATCCAAATGTGAAGGGCCATCCTGCCCAGATAAAAAAGGCGGTTGAAGCGATAAAAAGGGCGGAAAGACCGGTTATATACGGTGGCGGTGGACTCAACTGGTCTGGCGCTTTTGAGGAGTTCAGAAGGTTTGCAGAGCTTACCAACATACCGGTTACCCTCACCCTTATGGGGCTGGGTGCTTTTCCCGGTGACCACCCCCTCTTTCTGGGGATGCTCGGAATGCACGGAACTTATGTGGCGAACATGGCGGTTACCGAGTGCGACCTGCTCATCGCCATAGGTGCCAGATTTGACGATAGAGTCACCGGCAAGGTTGACGACTTTGCGCCTAATGCGGTGAAGATTCATGTTGACATTGACCCTGCTTCCATCAGCAAGAATGTGGTGGTTGACATTCCCATTGTGGGAGATGCGAAGATAGTGCTTCAGCAGTTGCTTTCCGAGCTTGAAAAGGTTGAAATAGACTGGAAGGAGAAGCACGCAAGGTGGCACGAATTGATTGATAAGTGGCGCAGAGAACATCCCCTTACCTATGAAAAGAGCGATGAGGTGATAAAACCCCAGTTCGTTATAGAGACCCTGTATGAGCTTACGAAGGGCGAGGCTTACATCTGCACGGAAGTGGGACAGCACCAGATGTGGTCTGCCCTCTATTACAAGCACAAGTATCCCAGACACTTCATCACCTCAGGGGGTCTGGGGACCATGGGGTTCGGCTTCCCCGCGGCTATAGGAGTTCAGGTGGCGCATCCCGATGAGCTGGTGATAGACATTGCTGGAGACGGAAGCTTCCAGATGTGCATACAGGAGCTTGCCACAGTTTCCCAGTATAAGCTTCCGGTAAAGGTGGTTATCATAAACAACGGTTTTCTGGGAATGGTCCGCCAGTGGCAGCAGCTTTTCTTTGACCGGGTCTATTCCGAAACAGACATCTCCTGTCAGCCCGATTTCGTGAAGGTGGCTGAAGCTTACGGCATCAAAGGCATGAGGGTGTTCAAGCCCTCCGAGCTGAAAAAGACCCTTGAGGAGGCTTTGAACTATCCCGGTCCGGTTGTGGTTGATGTTATTGTTGACAGGGAAGAGAATGTCTTTCCCATGGTGCCGGCGGGTGCTTCCGTGAGGGA
>JAADEW010000083.1 GCA_013153205.1 Deferribacteres bacterium
ATTTCCGAGGAGATTTTGAGCGGTAAGTTCAAGGAAGGGGACACAATAGTTGTAGATGCGGTAAGAGGCAGCTTGAAGTTCAAGAGGAAATGCCTTAATAGGGATAAGAAGGTCACCGTCTGAAGATTCTTTTGGAGGCGTAATTGAAAAAGAGAGAGCTGGCTGTCTGGGCTTGTGTCCTTTTCTTTTTCCTGTTCTCTCTTCCGGCACAGGGAAAGGTGAAAAACCCCCCACTGCCAGTTAAGATTATAGAGATTGAAGGGAACAAAAGGGTAGATAAAAATACCATACTCTTTAAGCTTGAGACCAAAGAAGGTGAACCTTTCTCTATAGAGAAAATAAGGCAGGATGTAAAAAACCTGTATGAAACCGGTTTTTTTGACGATGTGCAGGTTGATGTGGAGCCTTTTGAGGGCGGAGTCAAGGTCACTTACATCGTTAAAGAGCGTCCCGTTGTAGGGCGTATAAGGATAGTAGGCAATAAACACATCAAAACCAGTGAAATAAGGAAAGTGCTTAAGAGTCTGCCTTTTTCTATCTACAACGAAAAAATAATAAAAGAAAATGTGATAAAAATAAAACAGCTTTACCAGTCCAAAGGCTATTATTCCGTTAAAGTAGATGTGCTGACCGAGCCCAGAAACGGTAGAGTTGACCTTATATACAAAATAACAGAAGGTAAAAAGGCGGCTATAGCCAAGATTGAGTTTATTGGTAACAAGCATTTTTCTGATAGGGAGCTGAAGAAACAGCTCGTCTCCAAAGAGAAGAATATATGGAACATGGCTTATGCTCTGATAGCTTCTCTTTTTGGCAAACCAGCAACTTATTACTACATAGAGGACCTTTTCAAAGCTGACCTGATGAAGCTCCGCCAGTTTTACAAGGACCATGGATTTCTGAGGGTGGTAATAGGCGAGCCTGAGGTGAAGGTGGACAAAAGAAGGGGTAAAATCTACATCCGCGTGCCTATAGAAGAGGGACCGAGATATAAGGTTAAGGAAGTTAAAATACTCACTTCAAAGGACGACCCGTATAAGCCGGAGGAGCTCAAAAAGTGGCTCAAGCTTAAACCCGGTGATTGGTATAGTGCTTCTCTTATGAGAAAAGACATAACCACCCTTACCGATTTATACGGGGCCAAGGGGTATGTAAACGCTGATGTAAGACCTATAATGGATGTAGATGATAAAACAAAGACAGTAAAGCTTGCTTACAGGATAGTTAAGGGCAAGAAGTGGTATGTTGGTAGAATAGAGATATCCGGTAATGTAAAAACGAGGGATAAGGTTATAAGAAGGGAGATACCCCTTGCCGAAGGGGAGGTTATGAATACCCTTGCCCTTAAATCTGCCAAGGAAAGGCTGAGCAGATTGGGTTATTTCAGCAGTGTGAACATAGAAACCAAGCCATCTGAGGATAATCATATGGATGTTTTCGTGAATGTTGAGGAACAGCCTACAGGTTCCCTTATGCTTGGCGGTGGTTATGCTTCTTCCGAGTCTTTTGGCCTTATGGTGCAGTTGAGTGAAAAGAATCTTTTCGGAACGGGAAGGTCCATCTCTTTGAGCGGTGAGTTCACTGCAAGAAGGGTGGATTACGACCTTACCTTTTACGACCCGTATATATTTGACAAGCCTCTTTTCTTCAGCGTGAGCTCTTTCAAGCATAAATACGAATACGACACCTTTGACGAAGACAGTTTCGGTATGACTTTTAACTTAGGAAAGCGTGTGTTTAACTATTACACCAGAGTTTCTGTTGGGTATGACCTTAGGTCCGTTAAGATAAGCAATGTTGATGATGACGCACCTGATTTTATTAAAGACCAGGAAGGCAGTTCCCTTTCTTCGGCTCTTCTCCTTTCCATATCACAGGATACCAGAAACAGCACTTTGTTGCCCACAAGGGGATTTGTGAGAGAGCTTTCCCTTAAGGTGGCTGGTCTGGGTGGAGATTACGCTTATTATAAGGTTTTTGCCAACTGGGAAAGGTTCGTGAACATGAAGAGGTTCATAAAAGGTTCGGTTTTCCATGTGAGGTTCAGGCTTGGGTTTATCAATCCGCTTCCGTGGTCACATGAGGACAGACCCATATTTGAAAGGTTTTATGTGGGAGGACAGAGCACCGTTCGCGGTTTTGACACTGATGAGGCGTCTCCGGAAGATGACGGTGAGGCTATCGGCGGAACCAAAGAGTTTATTGCCAACTTTGAGTATCTCTTTCCTCTTATAGGTGGTCTGAGGGGATTGGTCTTCTTTGATACGGGTGCCGCTTTTGATAACGGACAGATGATAAGCTGGGGTCCCATGAGGCAGAGCGTGGGAGCAGGATTGAGAATAATAACGCCTTTTGGTCCTGTTAAACTGGATGTGGGATACAAGCTGGATAGGAGAAGGGGCGAGAATCCCATTAAAGTCCACTTTTCTGTGGGAACAATATTCTAAGGGGGTTGGTATGAGGAAGCTTTTACTGATAATACTGGGTTTGTTCATGCTTTTCGGCTGGGTCTGGGCAAAGGACCTGAAGATTGGAGTTGTTGACCTTCAGATGGCCATCGTGAAGTCGGAAAAGGGGAGAAAGGCTAAAGCCGAGCTGGATAAGGAGTATCAGCAGAAAAAGAGGGAGATTGACAAAAAGAAGGCGGAGCTTGAAAAGCTCAGAAAACAGCTTGAAAAAGAGACCGCCATACTTTCTGAGAAAGCCAAAAAGGAGAAGGAAAGGGAATACAGGGATAAGATAAGAGAGCTTCAGGCTATGATACAGGAAGCCAAAATGGAGCTGGTGAGGAAAGAACAGGAGCTCACCAATCAGATTATAAAGGAGCTGGTGGAGCAGATAAGGGCTTACGGCAAGAAAAACGGATACACCCTCATAATTGAAAAGCGAGGCGGTGTGATTTACAACGACCCCAGTGTGGATTTGACGGATAAGATGATAAAGATTTACGACTCCAAAGGCGCCGCTAAAAAGTAGATGGTGCAAACGGCTTCTGACATAGCCCGCATCGTGGGCGGTGAGCTCATAGGAGATGCTTCCGAACCGGTAAAAGGGGTGTCGAGTCTCGATGAGGCGAAGGAGGGGGAGCTTTCCTTTGTTACCGAGGAGTATTACCGCAAGAACAAGGTGATAAACACCCGTGCCTCCGTTTTGATTGTGCCCAAAGGCTTTCCTCCTCTGGAGGGCAAAACCTTAATCGCCGTGGACGACCCCATGGAGGCGGTAATCAAAGTCCTGCACCTCTTCGTGGACGGGGATTACGGCTCCGGTATCTCCCCTTACGCTGTGGTCTCACCCTCGGCGAAGTTGGGAGAAAATGTTGTGCTCCGTGAGTTTGTGGTGGTGGAGGACGGTGCTGTTATAGAAGACGATGCGGTGGTGATGCCCTTCTGCTACATCGGGAAAAACGCCGTTGTGGGAAAGGGAAGCATTCTTTTTCCCCATGTGGTTGTTTACAGGGACTGCGTTATCGGTAAAAAATGCGTGATACACGCAGGTGCCGTGATAGGAGCCGATGGATTCGGGTATATTGAGGTTGAGGGCAGGAGGGTCAAAATCCCTCAGATAGGGCGTGTGGTGATAGAGGATAATGTTGAGGTTGGGGCAAACACCTGCATAGACAGGGCTACTCTGGGTTCCACCAGAGTGGGAGAGGGAACCAAGCTGGACAACCTCGTTCAGATTGGGCACAACGTTAAAATAGGCAGGAATACTGTGATAGCGGGACAGACGGGAATCGCCGGAAGCGTTAAAGTAGGAGACGGCGTTATGATGGGTGGGCAGGTTGGCGTTGCCGACCATGTGAAAATTGGCGACAGGGTAATGATTGCGGCTAAATCCGGGGTCACCGGAAACTTGAAGGATGGAGAGGTGGTTATAGGTTCACCTGCCATGCCCGTTTCGGTGTGGAAGAGGATATACGGTGCCATGAAGAAGCTTCCTGAAATCTATGCCTTTTTCAGGAAACTAAAGGCAAAGGGGTTGGGGAATGATTGACATAAAGAGGATACTTAAGCTTTTGCCGCATAGGTATCCATTTCTCATGGTGGACAGGGTGCTTGAGCTTAAAGATGGTGAGTATATAAAAGCCGTCAAAAATGTTACCTTTAACGAGCCCCATTTTACCGGCCACTTTCCGGAGGACCCTGTTATGCCGGGGGTTCTCATTATAGAAGCTCTTGCTCAGGCAGGGGCTTTAATTGCCCTTTCCCAGCTTTCCGGTGAGGAGCTGGAGAAGTCAAGGGCTTATTTTGCTGGAATAGAGAGGGCGAGGTTCAAAAGGGTGGTGAGGCCCGGTGATGTGCTGATACTTGAGGGAAGGGTTATCAACAGGAAGGCAAACTTCTGGAAGATGGAGGCGAAAGCCACGGTGGACGGTAAAGTGGCGGCAGAAGCTATTCTTCAGGCGGCAATCGTCAGGGAAGATTGATGCTGAGAAGGCTTTTTTTCATTCTGTTAGTGTGTCTTTTTTCGGTAAAGGCTTTCGCCATAAGTGAAGAGGCGCTCAAAAACCTTGCCCAGCTTATCTACGATTCTTTCCCTCCCGTGGAAGGTTTCGTTGTGGGTGTCAGCGGTGACAAAGCCGTTATTGACCTTGGGGCAAAGAATAAAGTCTATAAGGGAATGGTTCTTAGCATATCGCGAAAGGGCTTGCCTTTCAGACATCCTATCACCGGGCAGATAATAGGATATACCGAAAGAGAGCTCGGCCTTATGCAGGTGGTGAAGGTCTATCCCAGCGCGTCTATCGGAAGGATTTATGCTTCCGAACCGGTGAAGCCCGGGGATATAGTGAGAATCACGCGAGCCAAAATTAACCTCTACATATTTCCCCTTTCCGACAAAACCGGAGGTGGATTCAACCTGATTGCCTTTTCCGATAGATTGAGGAGGTTTCTGGAAGAGACGGGGCGCTTCAGAATATTTACCGAGGAGAGGGTGATTCAGGAGGTTTCCGCCTACGGCGGTGATACCACCGATTTGGGTCTGCTAAAAGCCATACACACCCTTTATAAAAACAAGAAAGAGCCTTACTTTGCCCTTTTAGGCTGGATAGACAAGGAAGGGGACAGCTACTTCTTCAGGGGTTCGCTAATCTGCCTCAACATAGCAAAGAGGGTGCGTGCTTTCAGCGTTTACATAGGGAAAGCCGGATGGCGTCCTTCTGCTGAGCGGGGGGTGCTTTTCGTCTCTTCCCTGTTTGATGGGAAGGCGGACGCCTTGGCTTCAGGAGATATAGACGGAGACGGAAAGCGGGAGATAATCTTCAATGTGGTGAATAAACTGCTTGTTTACACCTACAATCCTGAAAAGAGGAATCTTATAAGGAGAGATGGATTTGACTTCTCACCCACTTATAAAGTTTTCAGCCTTGACATGGCTGATTTGGACGGCGACGGCAGGGACGAGCTTGTTATGGCGGGCAGTGACTTCAAGGACTTTACCCCCATAAGCTTCATCTACAAGTGGACTGCAAAGGGGTGGAAGAGGATAAAGAGGGTGGAGGGCTCTCTGTTAAGAGCAATTAAGCTTGATGGAAATGTGTTCATCTTCTCCCAGTATATCTCTCCTCAGGACCCCTTCAGTGAGCCTCCCAAGCTCGTGAGGTATGATAACGGCAGGCTTAAAACAGTTGATAAGATAAAAGCCTTAAAGGGCGACCTGATACTGGGTATGGACTTGCTGAAGGACGAAAACGGCGAGATAGACTTCGTGGTGAACGAGGAAGGAAGGGTGGTTGTGAAGAACAGAAACGGTGAGGTGGTGGCGGATGTTCCCGGTTATTACGGAAACACAGGGGTTGCCTTCTTCTACAAGGAACCCATGGTCAAGGTGTTTTACGAGGGAGAAGGCTTTCTGGAAATCTCAAAGCAGGATTACATGAGGTTTAAAGAGCTTACCCTTACTGTTCCCGGAAGGTCGCTTGTATGCCGCTCTAAGGATGGTCTTAAGCTCATCGTTTACAGGAACAACCCCTTTATGTGGGAGGCTTACTTTGAGCCGTTCAAAGGTGCGGTCTTGAAGATGTATAGATGGAAAGAGGGCTTCTTTGAGGATACAGGCTGGATAAAGTCCTTCAGCGAAGGGATAAGGGACATATACCTTTCAGATGTTGACGGTGACGGTAAAAACGAGGTGCTGGTCCTGGTGATAAAGGGTATAAGAACCAGAAAAGAGGGCTTGAAGTTCAACTCAAGGATTGTTATCTACCGCATTTCAAAATGATTGAAGGCGTTGGAGTGGACATAGTCTCTCACAGGCGGATAAAAAGGGTGCTGGAGCGCTACGGGGAGCGTTTCTTGAAAAGGGTGATGGCTGAGTCCGAGCTTGAGGAGCTCAGAAAAAGAGCCGATGTGGTGGGGTTCGTTGCGTCAAGATGGGCCGCTAAAGAGGCGGTGGTAAAAGCCCTTGGATGTAGTGTTTCCTATAGGTTGATAGAGGTGCTCAAGGATGAAAAGAGGCCGTGGGTAAAAATTGAAGGGATAGACAAAAAAATTCATCTGTCCTTGAGTCACGAGAAAGATTATAGTATAGCCTTTGCAGTAGTTGAGGGCTCCTCTCTCCGGGGATAGCCCGGGGATAATAAAAACCAAGGGGAGGTGTGATATGGATTTAAGGTGTTATGAGTCCGTGGTGGTCTTTGTTCCCGAGCTTGATGAGAAAGAGCTTGAGGAGCAGATTCAGTGGGTCAAATCCATAATTGAGAAGAACGGCGGTGAGATAGTCAAGGTTGACAACTGGGGGAAGAGAAAGCTCGCCTACGAAATTGAGAAGAGAAAAGAGGGGTATTATGTGCTCTTTCTGTTCAGGTCTTCCGGTGATTTGGTGGAGGAGCTGGAGAGAAACTACCGGATTAACAACAATGTGATAAGGTATCTCACCGTGAAGAGGAAAGAGAGCGAGTGTGAGGAGAAAGGGGAGGAGTAATGGCGGTTTACATCAACAAGGTTTTTCTCGCAGGCAATCTCACAAAGGACCCTGAGATGCGGTATATGCCTTCGGGAACGCCTGTCACTACTTTCAGAATCGCCATAAACAGAAGGTTCAGGAAGAAGACCGGGGAAGATGTTGAAGAGACCTGTTTCATAGACGTTGAGGCTTACGGTAAAACCGCCGAGTTCTGCAACGAGTATCTCACCAAGGGCAGGAACATCCTCGTTGAGGGCAGGCTCAAGTTTGACAGCTGGGAGACGGATGCAGGAAGGCGAAGCAGGCATGTTGTGGTGGCTGAAAAGGTGAGCCCCCTTGATTACAGGGCGGAGAAGCCCGTTGAGGACGAGATTGTCAAACCGGATGTGTCCGGGGTTGACCCTGAAGAGGACGATGAGTTTCCTTTCTAAAAATTTTGTGAGGAGGTTAGAGCTATGGCTGACATAAAAAAGAAGTTCGTTAGAAAGAGAGTTTGCAGGTTTTGTGCCGAGGGGATTGAGGAGATAGACTACAAGGATGTGAACAGGCTGAAGAACTACATAAGCGAAAGGGGCAAAATCCTTCCCAGAAGAATGACCGGCACGTGTGCTAAGCACCAGAGACAGCTTGCAAGGGCCATCAAAAGGGCGAGAATACTTGCACTGTTGCCCTTCGTGGTGAGGTAAGGAGGTTTTTTATGAGCATGGTGGATGCCGCTCATGTGAAGACCAACATGAAGCTTGAAATAGACGGAGAGCCTTACCTTGTGGTTGGGGCTGAGCACATTAAGCCCGGCAAGGGGCAGGCTTTCTCCCGCATAAAGCTTAAGAACCTCAAAACGGGTGCTGTGATTGAAAAGACCTACAAAGCCAGCGATATGCTCAAGATTGCCGATTTCGTAACCAGAAAGTCCCAGTTTCTCTACAATCAGGATGACGAGTATTACTTCATGGACCTTGAAAATTACGAGCAGTATATGGTGAAAGAGGATACTCTGGGAAGGGACAGGTTCTTTCTGAAAGAGAACCTTGAGGTGAAGGTTCTCCTTTACAAGGGCTCTCCCATAGGGATTGAACTGCCGAAAGCCGTTGAGCTTGAAGTGGTGGAAACGGAGCCGGGCGTTAAGGGAGATACCGCAGCGGGCGGAACGAAACCGGCAAAGCTTGAGACGGGTTATGTGGTTCAGGTACCCCTCTTCATTTCTGAAGGGGATGTGGTGAGGATTGACACCAGAACAGGGGAGTATGTGGAAAGGGTGAAGTGATGGAGCTTGAGGATATATTCAGGCTGATTGATGCCGTTAACAGCTCTAAAATCACGGAGATAGAGATAGAGCGTGAGGGCTTCAGGCTGAAGATAAAAAAGGAGAAGGAGCTTGTTGTTCAGCAGGCTCCTCCTCAAACCGTGCCGTCCACAGCCCTTCCTGCTCCTGAAGTGCCGCAGATTGTTGAGGAGAAGGCTGACGATACGCCTGAAGAGGCGGAGGAGGAATTTCCGCCTCATCTTGAGGTTATCCGTTCTCCTATAGTGGGCACCTTTTACCGTGCGCCTTCCCCTGATGCTCCCCCTTATGTGGAGGAGGGGGATATAGTGGAAAAGGGGCAGGTGCTGTGCATCGTTGAGGCTATGAAGATAATGAACGAGATTGAGTCCGATGTTAAAGGCAGGATTGTTAAGATACTGGTTGAGAACGGACAGCCCGTTGAATACGGACAGCCGTTATTTTTGATAGAACCCATACCGTAAACCATGTTTAAGCGCGTTCTGGTAGCCAATAGGGGAGAGATAGCTTTAAGAATAGTGCGGGCTCTTAAAGAGCTTGGGATAGAGTCGGTGGTGGTCTTTTCCGAAGCCGACGCAGATTCTTTAGCGGTGAAGTTTGCAGACAAAGCCGTCTGCATCGGTCCGCCTGACCCCTCTCAGAGTTATCTCAACATTCAGGCTATTCTCTCCGCGTGCAATATAACCGGCGCCGAGGCGGTCCATCCGGGATACGGTTTTCTGGCGGAAAATCCCAGTTTTGCTGAGCTGTGCAGGGATGTGGGGGTGGTCTTCATAGGACCCTCACCGGAGCACATAGAGGTTATGGGGGACAAGCTTCGGGCTATAAAAGCGGCGAAAGAGGCGGGGGTGAGCGTTGTTCCCGGAAGCCTTGACGAGGTTGAGAGCCTTGATGAAGCTCTGGCCGTTGCCAACGACATAGGTTATCCGGTGATGGTTAAAGCGGCCTTTGGTGGCGGCGGAAGGGGAATGCGGCTTGTGAAAAACGACGATGAGCTTGAAAGGGTGTGGGAGGCGGCAAGGAGGGAAGCCGTTGCCGGATTTGGTAGCGCAAAGGTTTACATAGAGAAGTTTATAGAGGACGCAAGGCACATAGAGGTTCAGGTTATTGCGGATAAATACGGAAATGTGCTTCATCTCGGGGAGAGGGAGTGCTCCATTCAGAGGAGGCATCAAAAACTGCTTGAAGAGGCGCCTGCCGCTATACCCAATAGCGTGAGGAAAAGGCTCTGGAGCGATGCCGTGAAGCTTGCGGAGCATGTTGGTTACGAGAGTGCGGGAACCGTTGAGTTTCTCGTGGACAGAGACGGCAACCATTACTTTATAGAGATGAACACCAGAGTTCAGGTTGAGCATCCCGTAACGGAGATGATAACGGGCGTTGACATAGTGAAGTGGCAGGTGATGATTGCCGCAGGAGAGAGGCTTCCCTACACACAGGACGACATAAAATTTTCGGGATGGGCTATGGAGTTCAGGATAAACGCCGAGGACCCCACCACCTTCACCCCTTCTCCGGGGAAAATTACCAAGCTCGTCTTTCCCGGTGGACCGGGGGTCAGGATAGATTCAGCGGTTTACGAAGGGTATGAAATACCTCCTTACTACGATTCCATGGTGGCTAAGCTTATAGTCCATGCGGATACCAGGATTGACGCCATAAAAAGAGGGATAAGGGCACTGTCCGAGACCGTGATTGATGGGGTGAAGACCACCGTTCCACTTCATTTGGCCGTTTTAAAGGATGAGGATTTTGTAAACGGGAACATCTCCGTTGAGTGGCTTGAGGCAAGACTGTAATGTCCTTATAGTGAAGCTGTCCGCTTTAGGGGATGTGGTTCACGCCCTCGTTGCTTCCACCGTCATAAAAAGAAGACTGCCCTGCGCGAGGATTTTCTGGCTTACCAGAGAAGAGTATTTTCCGCTTTTTGAACACGTTGATTTTGTGGATGAGCTCTTTCCTTACAGCTTGAAGGGCCTCCTTTCTTTGAGGAATATCCGCTTTGATGTGGTTTTTGACCTTCAGGGGCTTTTGAAGTCCTCGTGGTTTCTGCCTTTGCTGAAAGCACCCAGAAGAGCCGGTTTTTCCCTGCCTGAAGTGAGGGAGAAGGGGGCGGTTCTCTTTTACAATTACAGGGTGACCCCTTCAAAGCCCCATGTAATAGAGAAACTCCGTCAGCTTGTATGTGGAGGGCTTGAGATTGAGGACGATGGGCTTTATCCTTCTCCCTTCAGGGTGGATGAAGGGTTTTGCCGTAAACCGGCTGAGCCATACGGGGTTTTGCTTCCCTCTGCCGCGTGGGAAACAAAGGTTCTGGATGAGAGATGGGTGGCTGAGTTCATCAGGAAGATGAGGAAGGTAGGAGTCAAGGTTTTGGTTCTCGTGGGGAAAGGGGATTACCTGAGACTGCGGGGTGTTCCCTACAGGGAGGATTTTCTCGTTGGGCTCGGGCTGAAGGAAGCCTTTTCGGTGATTTACAATGCTGATTTCGTGGTGGGTCCCGATACGGGATTTCTCCACATAGCTTCCGCATTGAAGAAAAGGGTGTTTGCCCTTTACTGCCCCACAGCTCCGGAGAGAAACGGTCCCTTCAATACCGAATGTGCCGTCTTCACATGTGAGTGTCCGGAAAGAGGGTGTTTCAGAAGAAGGTGCGTCAAAAACTGCACCTCGTCTATCCCTGTGGATTCGGTGGTAGAAGCCTTCTATTCGCTGGCTTAAAATTTGCTTCTTCCATCTCTAAAGTTTTTTCAAATCCGGACGATTTAAAGGCATAAGAGGAGGAAGGCTCATGTCTGAACCTATAAGGGTAGGCGGTCTTATATCTGGGATAGATGTTAACGGTATAATAAGAGAGCTTGTTGATGCCCGTTCCGGTGTTCTTGAAAAGCTCAAAGAGCAGAAGGAATACCTTGAGATAGAAAAGAGCGTGTATCGCGACATTTCCGAGATGGTGTCCAAGTTTAAAAACGACATCCTCAACCTGAAGCTCCAGTCCACTTACATGAAAAAAGAGGTCTTTTCTTCTGACCCTTCGGTTCTTACTGCCACTGCTGACCTTGATGCCGCTTTTGGAAGGCACAAGATAAAGGTTTCAAGTCTTGCCGAGTCTGCAAGGGCTATCTCCTTATACACCAGAGCAAAGCTCGTTAAAGCCGGAGCCGGTGTAACAGGGGGAAGCGGAAGGCCTGTGGAAACCGTTGAGGGAAAGGATGTGGTGGAGATATATCAGGATGCCGATACGGACAAGTACTTCGCAGTGGATAGGCTATATCTCAAAGGCAAAAGCGCTATAGGCGCTCTTTCCGGTTCTGTTCTGGAGAGCACCTCCGCCGAGGGCACCATCTCTTCAGATGTGGCGGCCGGCTCTGCCGTTCAGTTTACATACGGGGGAGAGAGCCTCATTGCGCATACGGGAATAGATTATCAGGCGGATACCACCTCCCTTTACGATGTGGCGAAGGATTTGCAGAATGCCCTTAACACCGCCATAAACGAAGC
>JAADEW010000106.1 GCA_013153205.1 Deferribacteres bacterium
CCTCTCAGGAACACAAAGCTCCGGAAAAAGGGGCTCCTAAAAAAGAAGCTTCCAAAGAAAAAGAACAGCAAAAGACCAAAAAAGAGGTTAAAAAGAAAAAAGGCACCCGAAAAAACCGGAAGCCATCCACAAAAAAGGAAAAGCCCTCTTCAGGAAAGCAAAAGCAAGAAAAGAAGATGTCAAAAGAAAAGATAAAACTTGCGGTAAAAACACCATCTGCACTTTCCAGGCCTCTTCCCCCCATTCCCAAAAGAAAAATTCCCCTCATAGACCCGCGGCTTGTAAGCAAGGAGAGCAAAAAGATAGTTCCAGAGATGGGAGAGGGAGAGTCTGTAGAGATATCCCTTGATACCACGGAATCCAAATACATCTCCTACTTCAAACACATAAGAGACAAGCTGTATCTCGTCTGGAGATATCCACCGGAGGCTGCCGCCGCCGGCATTCAGGGAACGGTGAGGATACTGTTCGTAATTGAGAGAAACGGCAGGCTGAAAGAGGTAAAGATACTTGAAAGCTCAGGCTATCCCATACTGGACAAAGAAGCGGTGAGAGCCATTATCGCCGCATCTCCCTTCGGTCCATTTCCTCCAGACTGGACGGAAAAAGAGCTCAGAATAAGGGCTCGGTTTATTTATCACCTCTTTTCAAGTTCACCCTTCTGAAGGGAGAATCCCATTCTCTCCATAACCTCAGCCATGGTGAGCTTTGCTATCTCACGGGCTTTACGGCTTCCCTCAGCCAGAATGTCCATGACAAGTTCTCTGTTGCCCGCATACTCCCTTCTCCTCTTTATAACCGGAGAAAGCTCTCTCATCATGTGCTCAAATAGCATCTTCTTGCAGTCAACACACCCTATTGAAGCGTTTCTGCATCCCTCTATCACTTCCTGCCTGACATCCTCAGGTGAAAAAGCCAGATGAAAGGCAAAAACCGGGCATTTGTCAGGGTCTCCGGGGTCCTTTCTCCTCTTTCTGTTGGTATCCGTTACCATGGTGCGTATCTTCTCCCAAATGGTCTTTTCGTCGTCTGCAAGGTAGATGGCGTTGTTGTAGCTTTTGCTCATTTTCCTTCCGTCTGTTCCGGGGACTTTGGGAATTTCGGTGAGTTTCGCCTTCGGCTCCGGGAAGCACTCTCCGTAAAAGTGGTTAAATCTTCTTGCAATCTCACGGGTGAGCTCAAGGTGGGGAAGCTGGTCAACTCCCACGGGCACATATTCGGCTTTGTATATGAGTATGTCTGCGGCCTGCAGAACCGGATAACCCAGAAAACCATAAGTGGCAAGGTCTTTGTGCTTAAGCTCCTGCCTTATCTCTTTATAGGTGGGATTTCTTTCAAGCCATGAAACAGGCGTAATCATTGAGAACAGAAGGTGAAGCTCTGCGTGTTCCTTTATCCACGACTGAACGAAAAGGGTGGCTCTGTTCGGGTCAACTCCCGCCGCAAGCCAGTCTATCACTATCTCAAGAGAGTAATCGGCTATCTGCGAAGGATTTTCGTATTCCGTGGTCAAAGCGTGCCAGTCAGCCACAAAATAGAAGCATTCATACTCTTTCTGAAGCTCAACCCAGTTTTTGAGAGCGCCAAGATAGTTGCCCAGATGAAGCTTGCCGGTAGGTCTCATTCCGCTCAAAACCCTTGCCATTTCAATCCTCCAGCCTAACAGTTATTGCACCCGTTTTCCACGGATAAAACACTTTGCCCTTTACCACAACCGGTCCATTTTTTATCCTACAAAACCTGCAATGGCAAATCCCTTTTGGACACAAAAAGCAGATGCCTGCAACCACCACATCACGGCAGGCACCTGAAGCAGTAAAGGCTTTTACAAGACTTTTGACCTTTATCACCCTTTTCAGATATGGAAGATAAGCGGAGGAATCCTTTGAAGGCGATGTGAGGAAGACTTTATCAAGAGACTTTACATCCTGCCACAAAAGGGCGCTTACAAGTTCCTTGCCTCCCAGAGCTCCCCTCCCACCGGCATCAACGAGAATCCAAAAGCCTTTGTGAACAACCAGAGAGGCATTTCCCCTTTTGCCGAGGTCAAAAAAGACCGCCCTGTCCCGTCTGTTCAGGTAAAAAGAGCAGACGGCGACGCACACTACAAGTCCCGAAATCAGCAGAAACACACGCCTTTTTGAGAGAAAATAAAAGAGGAAAAAGGGAACAGCCGCTACAACCACCGTTTCCGTCCTCGTTACCCATAACTCAGCCCATCTAATAGAGGATAAGTGCTTTACGACACTGTAAATAACCCATGCCACGCTGTTGGCAGGGCCAATCAAGATATAGGAGCTGGAAAGGAGAGTGAAGCACAAATTGAAAATGAGAAAGGGAATAAAAACGGAAAATAGTGGAAGAAAGAGGATGTTTGACACAACCGACAGAGGATAAACCCTGTGAAAGTGAAAGGCGGTTATGGGCATGAGAGCTAAAGAGACGGCAACGCTTATGAGGATAAAGCTTTTTACATAGGACAGGTGTCTGAATCTCTCAATTATAAACGCTATGGTGAAGACAGCGGCAAAGGTGTATTCAAACCCTGCCCCTGTTATATCAAGGGGGTTGCTCAAAAACATGACCACAAAAGCCCAGAAAGCTATACGGTAAAGGGATGTGTCCCGCTCAAAAAGGTGAAGAACAACAAATATCACATACATGATGGAAGCCCGCAGAGCCGAAAGCTGAGAGCCCGTTATCACAAAAAGAAAGGGCAGAACGAACAGGTTTAAGAGATGGGCTGATTTAGAGGGCAGAAGGGAAAAGGGAAACTTCACGAAAAGATTGAGCACCCTCATGGCAAAAAGCAAAACAGCATAAGAGAGTCCCAGAATTATCCCGAAGTGAAACCCGCTTACCGCAAAAAGATGCCCAAGCCCCAGCCTGTAAAAGTATTCCCTTTCCCCTGAGGGAACGAGCTCTTTAACCCCCAGCACCATTCCCAAGGTGAAGAACCTCAAGGGCTGGGGGAACCTTTCAACGCGGCGGATTACATAAGTCCTGAAGAGGTGCAAGGCTTTCAGTATCCCTTTTCCTCTCTTTATGACTTCATACTCTTTAACCCTTATGTAGCCGCATATTCCCTCTCTTTTAAGGTAAAGCTTTAAGTGAAAACTTCCCGGATTTTTATAACTGTAGGGAGTATATATGCGGCCGCAGACAAAAACCCTATCCCCGTAAGAGAGACTGTGATAACCGGACAGCACAAGCCGATACCTGCACCCTTCCGCTTTAAGCCAGAGCTTTCGGCTTTCTGGAAATACATCTGACGAGACCACGCCTCTTACACAGGTGTAGCCTTTAAGAGGTGTTATTTGAACACTTTTATAGGCTTGAACAAAAATTGCGGAAAATAAAACAGAGACTGCAATAAAAGCTAACTTAGCTTTCAACCACCTTTTTCAGCTTCTTGCTGGGCCTGAACCTCACCACACGGCGGGGTTCAATCCTCACCTCTTCTCCCGTCTGGAGGTTTCTGCCCTTCACTCTATTTGATTGCACCACCTCAAAGGTGCCGAATCTTCTAATTATAACGCTTTCGCCGTTAACCAGAGCGTTGAAAATTTCGTCAAGAACCATGTCCACTATCTCACGCGCCTTGCTTTTGGTCAAACCGGTTGCTTCAACCACCTTTTCAACGATATCAGCCTTTACCAACTTCTAACCCTCCATCATGTTCTTGAGTCTCTCTGCCTGATAATAAGCTATCAGGGCATCAATAATCTCATCAAGGTCTCCGTCTAAAATATCTTCAAGTTTGTAAAGTGTCAAACCTATCCTGTGGTCCGTAACCCTGTTCTGGGGAAAGTTGTAAGTCCTTATCTTTTCGCTCCTTTCGCCTGTTCCCACCTGTTTTCTTCTCTCTTCTGAAATCTCCTCCTGCTGTTTCTTCTCCATCATCTCTTTGAGCTTTGCTCTCAGGATTCTCATGGCTTTTTCTCTGTTTTTGTGCTGGGAACGCTCGTCCTGACACTGAACAACGATACCCGTGGGAAGATGGGTTATCCTTATGGCTGAATCGGTCACGTTCACGTGCTGTCCACCGGGACCGGAAGCCCTGAACGTCTCAATCTTAAGCTCATCAGGCTTTATCTCCACTTCAAACTCCTCGGCTTCAGGGAGAACGGCAACGGTAGCGGTGGAGGTGTGTATTCTCCCTCCGGATTCGGTTTCGGGAACCCTCTGAACCCGGTGAACACCCACCTCGTATTTGAGCCGGGAGAAAGCGCCTTTACCTTCAATGAGGGCAACCACCTCTTTAAAACCACCTCTTCCCGTGATGTTCACATCCAACAGCTGAACCTTCCAGCCCTTGCGCTCGGCATAGCGGGAATACATCCTGAAAAGCTCAGCGGCGAAAAGAGCCGCTTCCTCTCCACCGGCGGCAGCCCTTATTTCAAGGAAGATGTTCTTCTCATCTCTGGGGTCCTTGGGCAGAAGCAGAAGCTTGAGCTCGGATTCAAGCTGTTCCCTCCTCTCCTCAAGCTCCTTCAGCTCCTCCTTGGCAAGCTCAACTAACTCTTTGTCCTCCTCCTGCTCAATTATCTCCTCACAGCCATCTATCCGCTTGAGTGTCTCTTTTAAGTCCTGAAACTTCTCCACGATAGGCTCAAGCTCTGACTTCTCCTTGGCAAGCTTTTTCATCTTCTCGTAGTCTGAATAGACCTCCGGTTTGGAAAGCTCCTCTTCAAGCTTCTTGTATTTATCCTCTACCTCGGCAAGCTTCTCAACGAGGTTCATAGAAGTTCAAACTCCTTCCTCACTTCCTCTGCTTTCCCACAGCTAAATTCCCCTTCCGAACACGCCCCCCGCACACATGCGGGACCAGCATCTCTAAATACCACAGGAGCCACCCTTTTAACAAGGGAAAGCATCCTTTTGGCGGCTTCTCTTATCTCCCACTGGGCTCTGTTACAGCACCTCAAGGTGAAAAAGTGCAGAAGCTCTCTCGCGTTCATGGTGACTATGATTTTGCTCTCTATAGCCTGCGGAATTATGTATCTCGCATCTTCTTTGTCCACCCCCAGCTCACACAGCTTTCGGTAAAGACTGCGGGCTTTATCCACGGCTTCCTCGTAAAGCCTAAGAGCTTCCTGGTTTTCCGCAATGGAAGGCGGTATCACGCAGGAAAAGTTGCTCTCGTCCACATACCTCTGGCTTCTCTGAGAGTAAGAGGCTATCCTGTGTCTTACGAGCTGGTGGGTCATGACCCTTGATACCCCTTCAAGGGAAAAGGTGAAGCTTGCGTGCTCAAACACCGAAAGATGCCCCGATTTCTTCAGCCGCTCTATCAAATCCTGCGGGCTCTTGTGGCTGGCTTCCCTTTCAATAAAGTCCACATCGTGCTTGGAATAGCAGAGCCTTGCGGCTACATAAATCACCTTCTCCACATCGGGGGTGTGGGAGATAAGCCTCACCTTCATGGGGAGGGAACTACTTTATTTCACCGTATTTCTGTCTGAACTTCTCCGCCCTTCCGGTTACCTCTTTCTGCTTCTGCTTTCCTGTGTAGAAGGGATGACACTCAGCGCAGACCGCTACATGAAGCACATCTTTGGGATAGGTTGACCTCGTCTTAAAGGTATTTCCACAGGCGCATATAACCGTTATCTCGTGGTAGTCAGGATGAATTCCCTTCTTCATCTATTCTCCTCCTTTTGAGCTCTTGATTTTATCGTAAAGCTTTATGTATTCCCGAGCCGACTTTTCCCAGGAGAAATCACACTCCATACCCTTCCTAACGAGAACAGCCCACTTTTCTTCGTCTCTGTAAACCTTCACAGCCCTGCTCATAGCGTCCAAAAAGTCCTTCGGACTGAATTCTTCAAACACAAAACCGTTGCCTTGGCAAGTCTCAGGGTCAAATTCTTTTATGGTATCCGCAAGCCCTCCGGTCTTCCTCACCACAGGTATGGTCCCGTATCTCAAGGCTATCATCTGTCCCAATCCGCACGGCTCATACCTTGAAGGCATGAGGAAAAGGTCACATCCCGCATATATACGAGCGGCTAAAGTGTCGTCAAAGCCTATAACCGCCTTAACCCTGCCCCTGTAGCGCTCGTTCAGCTCAAGGAACATGTCCTGATAGCGCTTCTCTCCGGAGCCCAAAAGCACATAGCTTACACCCATACCCACCAAATCGCCCATAACGGCGTGAACGAGGTCAAGCCCTTTCTGCTCGGCAAGCCTTGACACCGTTCCCGCTAAAGGTCCGTCGTGGACCTCAAGGCCCAGCTCCTCCATAAGCTTTACCTTGTTCTGCCGCTTTTTATCAAGCTCGCCCTTTCCGTAGTTGACATAGATTCTTCTGTCTTTTTCAGGGTCCCACTCATCGTAGTCAATGCCGTTTAACACGCCGTAAAGGGAATCTCTCCTTTTCCTCAATACCCCATCAAGGCCGTAGCCGTATTTTTCCGTCTGTATCTCTTTGGCGTATGTGGGGCTAACGGTGTTTATTAAGTCTGAAAAGATGATTCCCCCTTTGAGATAGTTTATGTTGCCGTAAAATTCCAGCCCGTCAATGTGGAAGAGCTCCCACGGAAGATTTATCTCCGGAAGCACATCTTTAGGGAAAACACCCTGATAGGCGAGGTTGTGAATGGTAAGAAGCGTTCCCGTGTTGAGGAAGAAAGAGTCAGTAAAGTAATAGTGCTTGAGATAGACGGGAATAAGCGCTGTCTCCCAGTCGTTCACGTGTATCACATCAGGCTTGTAGCAAAGCGCCTTCATAGCCTCGCAGGCTGCCAGCGAGAAAAAGGCAAACCTGTAGGCGTTGTCCGGATAATCGCCGTAAGGCGTTCCGTAGGGATGCTCCCTGTCAAAGTAGGGGTCGTATTCCACGAGGTAAACGGGAACACCATGCAGGACGGTCTTTTTAATAGGGGCGGTTATCACCTCCCCCTTAATCGGCACCTTTACCTTTAGACCTGTGCTCTCTATGGGAAAACCTGATTCCTTTACCCTTCTGTAAAGAGGCAGAAATATGGCTACCTCTATCCCCTCCTTCTTAAGAGCCTTGGGCAGGGCTTCCGACACATCCGCAAGCCCTCCCACCTTCACCAAAGGAGCGCACTCGGAGGTGCAAAAGGCAACCTTCATCTCATTCTCCTCAACCTTTTCTTTATCAGCTCCCTCTTAACACGGCTCAGCCTGTCAATAAAAAGAACCCCGTCAAGGTGGTCTATCTCGTGCTGTAAAACCCTTGCCAGCAGGCCTTCCGCTTCCAGAACCACCTCTTTCTCGTTGAGGTCGTATCCCTTAACCTCAACCCTGTAGCTTCTTTTTACCTCCGCCCTCACTCCGGGAACGCTCAAGCACCCCTCCTCCATCACATCAAGCCCTTCTTTCGCCGTTATAACGGGATTTATCAGCACATGGGGATTCGGCTCGTCTTCCGGATGCCATATGTCAAACACAATCAGCCGTATGGGCTTACCCACCTGCGGAGCGGCAAGCCCTATTCCCGGAGCGTCATACATGGTCTCAAGCATGTCCTGAGCAAGGGAGGCTATCTCCCCGTTTATGCTTTTAATTTCCTCAGCCCTGCTCCTTAAGACCTTTTCAGGTATCTTCTTTATCTCAAGAACTGCCACCTACTTCTCTTCCTCCGCACTGCACTGCTCTTTCTCAGACTCTTCTCTGGCTTTTTCAGCCTTGAGAAGCTCCATCTTCTTCTCTATCTCCTCAATCTCCTTCTCTATGCTCCTTATCTCGTCTATAAAGCCTTTGACAATATCGTCTTCCATGACATTTTTTCCAACTTTAAAGAGGTAATCCACCCTTTCACCCAGCCTGCAGTGGAGCTTGGCTATCTTTCTTTCAAGGGTGGTCTTTTTCACCCTGAGCTTGCCAATCTCAATAGCCACGTTCCCTTTTCCTTTAATCTCGTCCAGCCACTTCTTCAAGTCCATAATTCACCTCCAGATTTGATTTTATAGCAATATTAAATCTATACTCTATCCTTTCCTTTGCAAGCAATCAATAAAAAGTGTTGAGAAGATTTTTTTCCTTTTGTAGAATTGGCAGGACAAACTACAAAGGAGAAAGGCAATGGAGGAGATAAAGATAACAAAAGAGCTTATAGAGGAACACGGTCTCACGGAAGAGGAATACGAGCTTATAAAGAGGATTCTGAAAAGAGAACCCAACTTGGTTGAGCTGGGGCTTTTCTCCGTTATGTGGAGTGAACACTGCTCCTACAAGAGCTCCAGAATACACCTCAAGAAACTGCCCACGGAAGCCCCCTGGGTGATACAGGGTCCCGGAGAGAACGCAGGGGTAATAGAGATTGACGAGAACTTTGCCGCTGTTTTCAAGATGGAATCACACAACCATCCGTCATACATAGAGCCCTTTCAGGGTGCGGCAACGGGCGTTGGAGGGATACTGAGGGACATCTTCACCATGGGAGCAAGGCCTGTTCTCTCAATGGACCCCCTCTTCTTTGGAAAGCCGGACAAGCCCCACAACGCATACATATTAAACGGCGTGGTTTCAGGTATAGCATGGTATGGCAACTGTATTGGTGTCCCTACCATAGGGGGGCAGACCTTTTTCGCTTCCTGTTATGACCACAATCCTCTGGTGAATGTGATGAATCTTGGAATCGCAAGAAAGGACAGAATCTTCAAGGCAAAGGCAACAGGGGTGGGAAACCCCGTAATTTACGTTGGTTCAAAAACGGGAAGAGACGGCATACACGGTGCCACCATGGCAAGCGACGAGTTTAAGGAGGACGCTGAACAGAAAAAACCCAACGTTCAGGTTGGAGACCCCTTCACCGAAAAGCTCCTTCTTGAAGCGTGTCTTGAAGCTATGGAGAAAGAGCTCATAGTGGGCATTCAGGACATGGGAGCGGCAGGTCTCACCTGCTCCACATCTGAAATGGCGGCAAAAGGCGGAACCGGGATAGAGATAGACCTTGACCTCGTTCCCCAGAGGGAAGAGAACATGAGCGCCTACGAGCTTATGCTTTCGGAATCGCAGGAGAGAATGCTGATTGTAGCGGAAAAGGGAAAGGAGAAAGAGCTGATAGACATATTCAAAAAATGGGGAATTGACGCCGTGGTTATAGGGAAGGTCACCGATGACGGCCTTTTAAGGGTGAAGCACAGGGGCGAAACGGTGGCAGAAGTCCCCGTTAAATACCTCGCTGAAGAAACGCCTGTTTACAACAGGCCCGCGGAAAGACCCGCCTATCTTGACGAGGTGAAGGAGCTTCCGTCTATCCCTGAGCCGGAAAGCTTAAAGGATGTATTTCTATCTCTCCTTGCCTCCTACAACATAGCCTCCAAAAGGTTTATATGGCGCCAATACGACCACATGGTCCAGATTAACACCGTGGTGTATCCGGGCTCAGACGCGGCGGTAATCAGAGTAAAAGGCACGGATAAAGGAATAGCCGCATCTACAGATGTGAATCCGAGATACTGCTACCTTAACCCGAAAGAGGGAGCGAAACAGGCGGTGGCAGAGGCGGCAAGAAACGTTGCCTGCTCCGGTGCAATGCCCAGAGCCATCACCAACTGCCTCAACTTCGGCAATCCGGAAAAGCCAGAAGTGATGTGGCAGTTCATACAGGCGGTGGAGGGAATGGCTGAAGCGTGCAGGGCTCTTGAAACCCCGGTGACAGGCGGGAACGTGAGCTTCTACAACGAAACACTGGGTAAGGGAGTGTGGCCCTCACCAACCATAGGTATGGTGGGTATCCTGAAAGATGTGAGAAAAAGGCTCACTCAATTCTTCAAAAAAGAAGGGCACATCGTTGTGCTCATAGGGAAGAACAGAGGGGAGATAGGCGGAAGCGAATACCTCCATCTCATACACGACATGGTCAGAGGAATGCCTCCCGCGGTTGACCTTGAATACGAGAAACGCATCATCAACGCCCTGGTTGAACTTGCAGAAAGAGAGGTTGTAGCCTCCGCCCACGACGTCTCTTTAGGGGGACTTGCGGTAGCCATAGCCGAAAGCTGTATGAACCCCGAGGGGTTTGTGGGAGCTGAAGTGGAGCTGAACGACGATATCCGCCCCGACTTTCTCCTTTTCGGCGAGGAGCAGGGAAGGGTGGTGGTATCCCTTGCCGAAGAGCGTCTTGAAGAGCTGAAAGAGATAGCCCGCAAACACCGCCTTCCATTCAAAGTCATCGGCAGAACCACAAAGAGCGGAAGCCTTCTCATCAAGGGAGAAGGTTTCAACCTTGAGCTGACCCGGGGCGAAATTCTTGATGCTTACAACATCCTCAACCGCACCTTTGACCCCATGATGCCGGATAGCTAACTCTGAGAAGACATGGGGCATGAGCCTTTTATGGAACACTCAGAGCAGTTTGCCACTTTACCCAGAAATATGCTCATAAGCCTGAATCCTTCTTCCAGGGTGAACTCCTTAAGATACTCAAGCTCTCTCTCGCAGAACCGGTCCTTCCCTTTAATCTTCATTTTGCTCTTCCACATAACATAAGGGACGGGTTCATCTGTGTGGGTTCCTATCTCCAGGGGTGTGGGATGGTCCGGAAGAACCAGCATCCGTGCATCAATCCCCTCTTCCTCAATCCAGTTAAGTATCCTGCCCACAATCTTTTCGTCTATGTCTTCAATGGCTTTTATCTTGGCTTTCACATCCCTGTTGTGTCCGGCTTCATCTGGAGCCTCCACATGGATGAAGACGAAGTCCCCTCCGCTTTTGAGGTAATCAATGGCATACTCGGCTTTGCCCTCGTAGTTGGTATCAATGTAGCCGGTAACACCGGGAACATTCAAAACCTCAAGCCCGAGAAGCGCTCCTATCCCCTTTACAAGGTCAACGGCAGAAATCACCGCTCCTTTAAGACCGTAAACCTCTTCAAATCTTGGAAGCTTTGGCCTTTTACCCTGTCCCCAGAGCCATATCATATTGGTTTTCGGGTGCTCCTTTAAAATCTCCCTTGAGCCCTCCATAAGCTCAAGCAGAACATCGGCGCCTTCCCCTTTCGGCAGAAACTCCTTAATGGGTTTTCCCGTTATATCGTGGGGAGGAGTGCATTCAGGGGCATCGCTTCCATCTTTCCAGACCATGAGGTGCCTGTAGCTCACTCCGGGATAAAACCTTATCTTTTCCGAGGCAAGCTTTTCGTTCAGCAGGTTGATAACCTCTTTCGCATCCTCCGTTGATATGTGACCTGCGCTGTAGTCTTTCATCACGCCGTCTTCAACCCTCACGAGATTGCACCTGTAAGCCACATCAGAGTCTTCCAGCTCTATACCCATACTGGCGGCTTCCAGAGGAGCTCTTCCCGTGTAGAAAAGCCGCGGGTTGAAGCCTAAAACGGAGAGTATGGCCACGTCAGACCCCGGCGGCATCCCTTCAGGCACATTCCTCGTCCACCCGCATATACCCTCGTAAGCCAGCCTGTCAATGTTGGGTTTATCAGCAACCTCAAGAGGGGTCTTGCCGCCAAGCTCAGGCACCGGATGGTCGCTTGCCCCATCAGCAAGCACCACTATAAACTT
>JAADEW010000101.1 GCA_013153205.1 Deferribacteres bacterium
AAAAGAAAAAGACCAAGAGGACCAAACCCACCAGAATGTGGATAAAACACGGGTCTCACATCTGCTACATAGGGGTTTTTGACGACAAAAACCTGACAGCCAAGGACATAAAATGCGTAAAGATAAACGAGCAGGTTGACGAGATACTGCAGGCAAAGGTTCTAAAATGGGAGAACAACAGGTGGATGGGTTACGACGTCAGGATATGGCGTATAGAAAGGGAAAAGCCAGAAAATCTGCATCCGGAGAGAATGCGTATGGACTTTTTCATAAACCCTTTTGACCTGAAAGAGAGAAAAAAGCAGGTGGAAGAGATGACCACCCCGGAGTTATACGGTTTTATAAAAGACTTAAAGAGAGAGGCAATAGACGCAAGCCCCTACCTCACCGAGATGTATAGCAGAATATTTCTCTCCATATCGCCTGTGATAATGGTGATACTGGGCTTTCCACTGGGAATAAGCAGAGAAAGAGGCTCGGGAGCTATCATGGGCATAATCAAAGGGCTTGCCATATCCGCAGCCTTCTGGATGAGCTATTACAGCTTTTCCTATCTGGGAAAGATGGGCTGGATTCCCCCAATTATTGCAACATCCCTTCCTCTTATTATCTTTTTAGCAGTAGGGAAGAAATTCCTTGAAGAGGTGGAAAGTTGAGGTATGTTGAGCCCGTCTTCAGACCGCCGAGTGAAGCTTACTCCCTGATTCTGCAGATAACCATCGGCTGTTCCTACAACAAATGCACCTTCTGCGGCATGTATAAAACCAAAAAGTTCAGGGAAAAAAGCCTTGAAGAGATAGAGGAAGACCTGAAGGAAGCCAAGCTCATCCTCCCCAGGGTGAGAAGGATATTCCTTGCCGACGGCGACCCTTTAGTGGTGGACACCGAAAAGATGATAGAGATACTGAAGATGATAAAGCGCTACTACCCCGATGCAGAGAGAATATCCGCTTACGCAACTCCCCAGAACCTTCTGGAAAAGAGTGAAGAGGAGCTGAAAGCCATAAGAGAACAGGGGCTTTCCCTTCTATATGTGGGGGTGGAAAGCGGAAGTGACGAGGTCCTCAGGCGGGTCAAAAAAGGCGTAAACCAGAAGGAGATGGTCCAAGCCCTCAACAAAGGTAAAAAAAGCGGCTTCAAGCTTTCAACCACCTTTATTCTCGGTCTCGGCGGAAGGGAGCTCTCCCACGAGCATGCATTAGAAAGCGCCAAAGTGGTGAACCTCACCCAGCCGGACTACACAGCGGCTTTAACCCTCATGCTCATTCCCGGAACCCTTCTCCACTACCAGGCTCAAAAGGGAGAGTTTTCCATACCCACGGAAAGAGATATTATGAAGGAGATGCTTGCCTTCGTGGAAAACATAAATGTTAAAACCACATTCCGCTCAAACCACGTCTCCAATCTCATTCCCATTAAAGGGGAACTGCCGAAGGACAGGGAGAGGTTGTCAAATCTTCTGACACGATATATCCTCATGACTCCAGAAAAACCGTTGCCCTCAACATGGACGGGGCCCTTTTAGGAGGAAGACATGAACATTTTTGAAGAGATAAGCTGGGACGAAAGAGGGCTTGTTCCCGTAATTGTTCAGGACGCCGATACGAAAGAGGTTCTCATGCTTGCCTATATGAACAAAGAAGCCCTTGAGGAGACCCTGAGAACGGGAAAGGTCCACTTCTACTCGCGAAAGAGACAGCGCATCTGGATGAAGGGAGAGGAGTCCGGAAATGTTCAGGAGGTGAAAGAGATACTGGTTGACTGCGACAAAGATGCACTTCTCGTCAAGGTGAAATCCCACGGACCCGCATGCCACACGGGACGAAGGAGCTGTTTCTTCACCACCATTGACGGAAAGATAAAGGGCGAGCCGGTGGAAAAAGAGCTTTACGGCGGAGGCTGTTCCATTCTTGAAAGGCTGTATGAGGTGATTCTGGAAAGAAAAGCCCATCCCGAAAGGGAGGATTCATACACCGCCCTTCTTTTCAGAAAAGGACTGGATAAGATTCTCAAAAAGGTGGGAGAGGAAAGCACCGAGGTGGTTATAGCCTGCAAAAACAGAGACAGAGACGAGATAATTTACGAGGTGGCAGACCTCTTCTACCACACCCTGGTTGCGCTGGGATACTTTGACATTGCGCCCCATCACATATATGAAGAGCTGAAAAGAAGATTCGGCAAGTCGGGTTTGAGAAAATGAAGTTTGAAGAAGCCCTGAAAAGGCTGGAAGAGATAGTTAATGAGCTGGAAAATCACGAGTTAGAGCTTGAGCGCTCAATAGAGCTTTTTGAAGAAGGCATGAGGCTCGTCAGGATATGCGAGAAGATGCTGGATGAAGCGCAGGAGAAGGTGGAAATCCTCATAAGGGAAGGGGAAGAATTTAAAACGGAGCCCTTTGGAGAAGACGAGTTTTAAAAGGCAACCCATGAGCAAGCTGTTTGAGTATATAGAGGAAAAGAAAAGGCTTATTGACCACTGGCTTGAAACCAGAGTGCCCAAAGTGAAGCCGGATTCCCTGTGGGAAGCCATAAACTATGCCCTCTTTCCCGGCGGAAAGAGGATAAGGCCCGTTCTGTGCATTGCCGCCGCAGAGGTCTGCAATGCAAAAGCTGAAGATGTGCTGGCATGTGCCTGTGCCATAGAGATGATACACACCTACTCCCTGATTCACGACGATTTGCCCTGCATGGACGACGACGATTTCAGAAGGGGCAAACCCACGGTTCACAAGAAATTCGGAGAAGCACTGGCGGTTCTTGCAGGAGACGGCCTTCTGACCCTTGCCTTTGAAGTGCTGACCGACCCCAACAACTACCCCGACCCGAGCCTACCAAAGATTCTGTGGGTCACCAACGAAATAGCCAAAGCCGCCGGCATAAAGGGAATGGTGGCGGGTCAGGTGGCGGATATAGAAGCCGAAAACAGAAAACCCACCCCCGAAATGGTGGACTTTATACACCTCCACAAAACGGCAAAGATGATAGAGGTAAGTCTGAAAAGCGGAGCCATACTTGCAGGGGCAGGATACAGGGAGATAGAGCGGTTAAGCGAATACGGAAGGCTCATCGGCATCGCCTTCCAGATAATAGACGATGTTCTCGGAGAGATAGGAAGCGAAGAAAAGCTCAAAAAACCGGTGAAAAGGGACAGGGAAAAGGGAAAAGCCACCTACCCTGCCGTCTGGGGCATTGAAAAATCAAAACAGAAAGCCAAATCTTTGATAGAAGAAGCCAAGCAAAAACTGAAAATTTTTGAGAGTGAAAAATGCTGGATGCTGAGGGAATTGGCAGACTACATTGTGAAAAGGGAAAGTTAGAAGAGAGCGTGCTGACAAGGATAAATTCGCCTTCCGACTTAAAGAAGCTGAGCGTAAAAGAGCTTGAACAACTGGCGGAAGAGATAAGAAGATACATCGTGCAGGTGGTCTCCCGGAAGGGCGGGCATCTCGCTCCCTCCCTCGGTGTGGTGGAGCTCACCATTGCCCTTCACTATGTATTTGACTCCCCGAAAGACAAAATTATATGGGACGTGGGGCACCAATCCTATGTCCACAAGATACTCACGGGCAGGCGGCGTGAGTTTATAACCCTAAGGGAAAGAGGAGGGATTTCTGGCTTTCCCAAAATGGAGGAGAGCGAATACGACGCTTTCGGAACGGGACACTCAAGCACATCCATATCCGCCGCGCTGGGTATAGCCGTGGCAAGAGACCTGTTGAAGGAAGACTTTGAGGTCATAGCCGTCATAGGAGACGGGGCTTTAACCGCCGGGCTTGCGTGGGAAGGGCTCAATCACGCAGGTGAGGAAAAGAGAAAGCTCATCGTGGTCCTGAACGACAACGAATTCTCCATCTCCCCTACAAGCGGTGCCCTCTCCCACTATCTTTCAAGAAAGCTTGCAGACCCCACCTACCTGAAAATACGAGAAGAGATAAGAAAACACCTCACCACCAAGCCGGGAGGGGAAGCCATAATCACCCTGTTCAAAAAGTTTGAGGAATCCTTCAAGGGATTCTTCACCCCCGGCGTCCTCTTTGAGGAGCTGGGCTTCAAATACGTGGGACCGGTGAGGGGCCACAAACTCAAGGAGCTGATATCCACCTTCAAACAGGTCAGAAAAGCCAACGAACCGATACTGGTCCACGTGCTCACCAGAAAAGGCAAAGGGTATAAGCCCGCCGAAGAAAATCCGAGAAGCTTTCACGGGGTTGGTCCCTTCAACATAGAAACGGGAAAGCCCGTCAAAAAAGGGAAAATAACCTACACGGAAGCCTTCAGCGAAGCCATAGTAAGGCTTGCAGAGAACGACCCTCAAATAGTGGCTATCACGGCGGCTATGCCCGACGGAACGGGGCTGTCAAAATTCTCCGAAAGATTTCCGGAAAGGTTTTTTGACGTGGGTATAGCGGAACAGCACGCCGTGGTGTTTGCGGCAGGACTTGCCACTCAGAGACTGAAGCCCGTGTGCGCCATATACTCCACATTCCTCCAGAGGGCTTACGACCAGATAGTGCATGATGTGGCTCTGCAGAAGCTTCATGTGGTCTTCTGTCTGGACAGAGCCGGAATAGTGGGAGAAGACGGACCTACCCACCACGGAGCCTTTGACATATCATACCTGAGGCACATTCCCAACATGGTCATAATGGCACCCAAAGACGAAGAAGAGCTGGCTCACATGCTCTTCACCGCGCTGAACACAGACCAGCCCACTGCCATACGCTATCCCAGAGGGGAAGCAACTGGAAAGGGCCTGCCGGACGAATTTAAAAGTATTCCCATCGGAACAGGAGAGGTCCTGAAAGAAGGAAAGGAGATTGCCCTGTTGGCCATTGGCAACATGGTTTACCCTGCACTCTCTGCGGCGCAAATTATACAAGAGGAGCTGGGCATATCTCCCACCGTGATAAACGCAAGGTTTGCCAAGCCCCTTGACGAACTGCTCATATCAGACACAGCCTCCACCCACAGGCTTGTGGTGACTCTGGAGGAGAACGCCCTCTGCGGAGGATTCGGAAGCGCGGTGCTTGAGCTTCTCAGCGAAAAAGGCATAAAGACCCCCATCCTGAGGATAGGCATTCCTGACAGATTTATTCCCCACGGAAGCGCCTCAATTCTCAGGGACGAGCTGGGCTTCACCCCCGAGAAAATAGCCCGGAAAATCAAAGACAGGCTGAGCAGGGAATGAGGCTCCTTTTTCTGGGATGTGCAGGTGGAAGACGGGTAACCTTCAAGCAACACAGAGGCTCAGGTGGGTTTGTGGTGGAAGAAGCCGGCACCCGGATTCATGTTGACCCCGGTCCGGGAGCACTGGTAAGGGCAATCCAAGCCGGAATTGACCCGGAAAATATAGACGCATTCGTCCTCACCCACAGGCACTTAGACCACAGCGCCGATATAAACACGCTTATAGAGGCAAAAACCATGGGGGGCTGGAATCCGGGAGGGAAGGTGTTTGCCCCTGAAGACGCCCTTTCCGGTGAAGACCCGGTGATTTACAGATACCACCGCAAAAACCTTGATGAGGTCAGGGTTATAAGCGAAGAAAGCAGCTTCAACATGGGAAGCATAAAGCTTAAATGTGCCATGAAGCACCAGCACCACGGGGTTGAAACCTACGGTCTTATCTTTGAAAACGAAAGCTGGAGGCTGGCATACATAACGGACGGAAAATATCAGGAAGAGATGCTGAAAGCCTACGAAGGCTCCGATGCCGTTATCATAAACACCACCTTCCGCAAGCCGAGAGAGCTTGACCACATGTCCCTTGAGGATGCCGTCACCCTGTTAAAAGGCATAAAACCAAGACTCGGTATAATATACCACTTCGGCATGGAGATTTTGAGAATGGGACTTGTAAAAGCCGCTCAATACGTGGAGGAAAATTCGGGAGTAAAGACCATACCGGCAAAGGAGTTCACCGCCGTAAGTTTTGAAAGCGGCTTCAGAGTTGAAAAGATAAAGCTGAAAAATCCGCTGGGATTCAGCCCTTACTGGAAATGAAGCTTGAAGAGCTGATAAAAGACGAGATAAGAACAAAAGGAAGGATAACCTTTAAAAGGTTCATGGAGCTTGCCCTCTATCACCCTGAGCTTGGCTATTATTCAAGGGGACCGAAAATCGGAAAGAAGGGGGACTTCTACACCAGTGTAAGCGTTGGAAGCATTTTCGGAAGAACACTGGCAAAGGCTTTAAAAGAGATGCTTGAACTTTCAGGTTCAGACACCATAGTGGAGCTGGGAGCCGGTGAAGGCACCCTTGCAGGGGACATACTATCCTCGCTCGGCGATGATGTGAAATACATCATCGTGGAAAAGAGCCCTGCCTTCGTGAAAAGACAGAAAGAGGCTCTGAAAGCGTTTAAAAATGTGTCGTGGATAGATGAGCCGCAAAACCTGCCCCCTCTTTCCGGGGTCATATTCTCAAACGAGCTTTTTGACGCTTTACCCGTTCACCTTGTAGAAAAGAAGGGCAGGCTCTTTGAGGTTTATGTCTCTCTAAAAGGCGAAAACTTTTGCGAAATTCTGGACGAACCGTCAACAGAGAAGATTTACGAGTATTTTGAAAGACTGAATGTAAAGCTTGCAGACCACTTCAGAACCGAGGTGAACCTTGAAGGGGCTAAGCTCATAAAACTTCTTGGGGAAAAGCTCTATAGAGGTTTTGTGGTGACCATAGATTACGGTTATCCGTCACACGAGCTGTATATGGACTACAGAAACAGGGGAACACTGGTGTGCTATTACAGACACAAGGTAAACGATAACCCCTACCAGCACATAGGTGAGCAGGACATAACAGCCCACGTGAACTTTTCGGCTCTTGCCGCATACGGGAAGGACGCGGGACTTGAGGTGTGCGGTTTCACCAACCAGGCAAACTTTCTCATAGATGCGGGCATCCTTGAGGAAGCCTCAAGCCCCGACGAGATACTCAAAGCAAAGACCCTTATACTTCCCGAAAGCGGAATGGGAGAGGTCTTCAAGGTGCTGATACAGCACAAGGGCTTTGACGAAAAGCCACGGCTTTCGTGTTTGAAAAACGCACCCAGAAGGGGGTCCTATGAGCTATAGGAGATATCTCAAGGAGATTGAGGTGAGGATAGCTCTTAACAGGGAAAAGGGAGCGGCAGAGCTTTACAGAGAGGCTCTGGACATACTGGAGAAGTGGTTCACCCACGAGCAGAAAGAGGAGGACGCTTTCATCAGGATACTGTCCGCCCTTTTTAAGGCACAGCCTTCCATGGCGCCAATGCTCAATCTGGTGAATCAGCTTCTCATTGCAGTGGAAGAAGGCTGGGATAAGGTTGAAAGAAAAATCAGCGCACTGAGGGAAAGGCACGAAACCTCTCTTAAAAGAATAATTGAGCATGCGGAAAAGAGGCTGAACCGCATCACTTATTTTGCCACCGTCTCCTACAGCTCAACGATTGTTGAGGCGGTGAAAAGCCTTTCCGCCAGGAGAAAGCTCAAGCTCATCATCCCGGAAGGCACCCCCGGAGAGCACGGGGTAAGAACTGCAAAGAAGCTGAAAAACCATGCAGAGGTGGTTCTGTGCTCGGACGCCTTCGCCCCATCCTGCGTTAAAGATGCTGACACCCTCATAACAGGTGCAGACGCAATAACCAAAAGCCATATTATCAACGGATGCGGCACCTATCCCATGGCTTTAGCCTGTAAAGAAACCGGTATCCCTTACGTGGTGCTTGCAGACACCCAGAAGCTCCTTCCCGACGGGCTTGCCGCATACCACACCATAGAGAGAATGACCTACGAGAGGGATAAAATGGCGGTAATCCATTCCCTGTTTGACAAGACCCCCCTGAGTTATGCGGCAGAAATAATCACAGAGGAGGGAGTCTTCACAAAAGATGCGGTAAAGGAGAAGATAGAGGGCATAAGGGTGAGCCCTCTTATAAAAAAGATTGCAGAGGGAGGAAGATGAAGCATCAGGGCACAATCTTGAGCTACAAGGGCTTAACTCCCCGGATAGAAGAGGAGGTCTTTATAGCCCCCAGCGCCTATGTAATCGGGGATGTTGTGATAGGTGAAAAGTCCAGCGTCTGGTTTGGAACCATAATAAGGGGTGATGTGAACTACATACGCATAGGGAAGAAGACCAACATACAGGACATCACCATGGTCCATGTAACCACTGCCAAATATCCCACAGAGATAGGCGACTGCGTCACCATAGGACACAGGGCTCTCATACACGGATGCACCATAGGTAGCTACTGTTTAATAGGCATGGGCGCCATCATCATGGACGGAGCAAAGATTGCAGACAACTCCATTGTAGCGGCAGGAGCGCTTATACCGCCGGGAAAAAGCTTTCCGGAAGGGGTGCTCATCAAAGGTTATCCCGCTAAAGTTGCGCGGGAGCTCACCGAAGAGGAGCTGGAAGAGATAAAAAGGCTTGCCGAGCACTACTACAACATATCACGAAACTACACGGGATAAGAACTCAACCAGGGTTCTTACAGGCTGGCCCGTTGCGCCTTTTGAGTAATACTTCCAGCTCTCCTCAAGATATGCGGGACCTGCTATGTCAATGTGCGCCCAGGACGCATCTGGCGGCGCAAATTTCTTCAGAAACAGAGCCGCCGTGATGGCACCGCCGTAGCGGGTTTTCCCCACGTTCCTCAGGTGGGTAAAGTCCCCCTTTATATCCTTCATCAGGTCTTCATCAAGGGGAAGCCTCCACAACTTCTCCCCCGTTCGGGCACAAGCCTCAAGGAGGCGCCCTGCAAGCTCGTCATCGTCCGTAAAAAGCCCTGATGTGTATCTTCCAAGCGCAACCACGCAGGCACCGGTGAGGGTAGCCACATCTATCACCACATCAGGTGAAAGCCCGGATGCGTATATCAGCGCATCGGCAAGTATGAGCCTGCCCTCTGCATCGGTGGACTTTACCTCAACGCTTTTTCCGTTTCTGAAAACAATTACATCATCAGGCCTGTAAGAGCCTCCATCAGGCATATTCTCCACAAGGGGTATCAAACCGTGCACCTCAACGGGAAGACCGAGCTCTGCCACAGCTTTTAAAACGCCTAAAACGGCGCAGGCACCGGATTTGTCAGACTTCATACCGCGCATGAACTGCTCAGGCTTTAAGCTCAACCCACCGCTGTCAAAGGTGACTCCTTTTCCCACCAGAACCACCCTTTTCAAAGGCTCAGCAGGCTTGTAGGACACGTGAACAAACCGCGGCGGATTTTTGCTCCCCCCACCAACGGCAAGAATGCCTGCCATCTGAAGCCCGGCTATCCTCTTTTCATCAAAAACCTCAACCTCAAGGGCAAGCCCCTCTGCAAGCTCAAGGGCTTTTTCAGCCATCACGGAAGGGGTAATCACATTGGCGGGCTCGTTAACCAAATCCCTCACATAGTTGACGGCACCGGAAACGGTAAGAGCCCTTTCGTAAAGCTTCCTCCCCTCTTCAGAAAAGCCGACAAATACCACCTCGTCCAGCCCCTTTGAAGCCCCATCCTTATACTTTGAAAAGCTGTAAGCCCCCAGCAAAGCCCCTTCCACGGTATAATAGACAGCCTCCTCCCCCAAAGCATCGTGCCCAACAGGAAAAAGGGCAACCCGTTTAAGCCCTAAAGCTTCCGCTTTGTTCAGAAGCTTTGAAGCGGCAGTTCTCACTCCATCGGCATCGGGGCTTTCAAGGCAGGAAAGAAGGACGAACTTGAAGCCGCCTTCAGGAAAGGGAAAGTAGAAGACCTCAAAGTTATCGGGCTTCTTTTCAAGACAGCTGAGCCTTTCTTCAATAAAGAGCGCCGCCTTTTTAAAAGCCCCTTTAAAGGCTTCGGGAAGGCGAAAGTCCCGGTAAACCTCCACCAGCAGGGCATCTGCCTGAAGCTCATCCAAGGACCCGCTGAAGTATTCGGTCTTCATAACAAACTCCCAAAATAATAAAAGGCGGCGCCCGGATTCGAACCGGGGATTCGGGGATTTGCAGTCCCCTGCCTTACCACTTGGCTACGCCGCCTTACCTCAAGTTAGGTATATAACCGGCAGAGCCACTAAAGTCAATCACCGAAAAGCAACATTACAAATCAAGTTCCACAAGGGTAACCCCACTGCTTCCCTCCCTCTCATCGGCAAGTCTGTAGCGCTTTACGAGAGGGTGGTCTCTCAGGTAATCATGAACGGCATTTTTGAGTATCCCCTCACCTTTTCCGTGGATAATTTTCAGATTCCTTATCCCAAGCAGATACCCATCGTTTATAAACCTTTCCACCTCAGGTATGGCGTCATCAACCCTGTAGCCCCTTATGTGAAGCTCTGGGAAAAAGGAGCTTCTTTCACGCTTGATAAAAACATTGATGGACTTTTTAGACCCCGAAACCTCCCCTTCTCCTTTTCCCTTCTCAATGAGCTTCAAAGCGGAAAAGGGAACCTCTATCTTCATCCTGCCCGTATCAACCTCAACGGTCCTCCCCCTGATACCCACCACCGTTCCTTCAACATTAAACCCGGAAACCGAGACACGGTCTCCCACGTCAATCCCGGCTTCCTTAACCTCTTTTTCCTTGAGGCTTTCTATTCTGCCCCGTATCTTTCTGGCGGTTTTGACCCTGACCCCGGGAGAACGCTCTTTTTTAAGGGAAAGGGCTTCCTCTATAAGCCTTTCCGCTTCGGCATACGCCTGCTCCTTTATGCTTTCAGCCTCTTTCCTGGCCTCATCAAGCAGGGCTTTCGCGGCTTCCTTCGCTTCCTGCGCCTCTTTCAGCCTTTCTTCCGCTTCGGTCTTAAGCTTCTGTATCCAGAAGTGAGCCTCTTCCTCCCCGGTGCCTTTGAGGCTTTTTGCCTTTTCAATAACACGGGGAGAGAGCCCAAGCTTTTCCGCTATTACAAAAGCGTTGCTCTTTCCGGGAACCCCTACAAGCAGTCGGTAAGTGGGGGAAAGGGCTTCAAGGTCAAACTCAACAGACGCGTTCTCCATCCCTTCGGTTTTGTAAGCCAGCACCTTAAGCTCACCGTGATGGGTGGTTATCACATTCAGAGAGCCCTTCTCGTGAAAAGCCTCAGCAATAGCCACCGCAAGAGCGCTTCCCTCCTCAGGGTCGGTTCCGGCACCGAGCTCGTCTATCAGAATAAGGCTTTTGCTGTCAGCTCTCTCCAGCATATACGCGATTCTCTTGATGTGGGAGGAAAAGGTTGAGAGATTCTGCTCAATGCTCTGTTCATCCCCTATGTCCGCCAGAACCTTTTCAAAGAGGTAAAACTCACTGTCAGGACCTGCTGTTACCGGAATACCCGATGCCGCCATGAGCGAAAGCAGTCCCACGGTTTTAAGGGCAACGGTCTTACCGCCGGTATTGGGACCGGTGATTATCAGCGTGGTAAAGTCCCTTCCCAAATCAAGGGTCAAAGGAACGGTCTCATCTCCCTTCACCCGATAAAGAACGG
>JAADEW010000053.1 GCA_013153205.1 Deferribacteres bacterium
GTCCTTCCACGGACCCCACTGCCCAACCTGCCCTATCCAGACATAGATTAACCTCGGGTTAATCTCGGAAAGCTGTCTGTAGCCAATACCCCTTTCATCCGTCCAGCCCGGAGGATAGCCTTCAAATATTATATCAACAGTTTTTGCAAGCTTTTTATAAAGCTCTCTTCCTTCTTCAGTTTCAAGGTTGATGGTTATAGAATATTTATTCCTCATCTCATGGATAAATTCCAAACCGCATTTCTCTCCGGTGTATTGGTCTTCAAGCATATACTCCTCTCTTCCAAAAGGAGTAAGCTTTCTTAACGGGTCACCCTCAGGTGGTTCAACCTTTATCACTTCAGCCCCAAGCTCAGACAGAAGAGAACCAGCAAACATATGGCTCAATCTCCAGAGCCCTACCTCCAAAACCCTTACCCCCTGCAAAGCTTCGGGCTTACTCCACGCATACTCAAACTTAAAATTATCCTCACACCACTTCCCGAATTCCTCAGCCTTCCTTTTCGCATAAACCTTCATCACCTCTTCTTCTGAAGGCGGAGGAGTTACGGGCCAAGGCCTTTCCTCGCACGACGTTAGCTTAAAGGTATCTTCACGACTCCTAATCTCTACCTCTTTAGCCATTTTCTACCTCCTAAATAATATGATGTTAAAAACAATCCGAATTTGACCGCACTTTACCCATCTATCACCCCCTTTCTGACTTTCGTAAAGCGTGAAATTATGCATAAAAATCACTCTCACCAGATTTCATAAATTGTTTTGTTATCCCCTATATAAACGATTAAAAAGAACATGTCAAGATAAAATAAAAAGCTTTATCAAAAACTGCAAAGAAGTTTCTAATCTATAAATACCTACAAAACCTAAATGTATTCATTACATTTTGCGTAAACAAATTTTAATTTTACTTAAAATTTTGGAGAAATTTCCCTAAAATTATATAGCGTTTAGGAATATAAAAAGGACATCCTGTTGACTAAAGATTTCAAATAGGTTGAATAGCTAAAAAGGAGGTGGTCATGATAGAACTTGTGCTTGAAGAATATCCCAAAACCGTAAAACTCAAAAATGGAGAAGAAATCACAGTAAGACCGCTCGAACCCAGCGATTTTGAAGCTCTAGTTAGATTCTTTAAAGACGGAGTTGAAGAGGAAGAGACAGCGCTCCTGAAAGACAACATAAAAGACCCCACAGTAATAAAAAGATGGTGCGAGAATATAGATTACAAAAGGGTATTCCCCCTTATAGCAGAGAAAGATGGAAAAATAATAGCGGACGGAACCCTGCACATGAGAGACTTTGGATGGGCGCAGTTCATAGGAAAAATAAGGTTCGTGGTGAGCAAGGACTACAGAGGAAAAGGTGTGGGAACCATCCTTATAAGAGAGCTCATACAGGCAGGAGAAAAGCTGAATCTGGATAAACTGTGGGCTGAAGTGGTTGATGTTCAGGAAAAAGCCGAAAGAGCTCTAAGAAAGTCAGGGTTTGAGCCCGCCGGGACACTGCCACAAATAGCCAAGGACAACGAGGGGAGGCTTCACGACGTGCACATTTTAATCTACCACATCTTCAAGGAAGAATACTGACATTAATCCTGTCCCAGCATCCTTAAAACCATATCCTTCGCCTGCTGGGCTTCCCTGAACTCTGGATAAACCTCTAAAGCCCTGTCAAAATACTCCAGAGCCTCTTTAAGCTTGCCCTTCTGATAAAGGGCAAGCCCTTTGGTGAAACAGGCTCCGGGATGCTTGGGCTCCTTCTCAAGGACTCTATCAAAACAGTATATAGCCCCGTCAATATCCCCCACATCCGCCAGAACAATTCCCGTGTTTATGTAAGCCAAATCTTCCCTCTTTTGTATCTGAAGCTGAAGCTCAAAGTAAGCCCTCTTCATATGCTCCATTGGCTCTTCAAAAACCGGGAAGAGGTGTCCGGGAAGAAACGCTTTTATATTAAGCTTCATCAGATACCTCAAGGATAGGGCAAGCTCCTCAATATCTCCACCCTGCGGGTCAGGAGCCGGAAGCAAAGCCCACTCACCCATCATGGGAAAGAGAACGTCCGAAGAAAAAAGAACCGCGTTTGATGTATCGTAAAGACAGATGGTTCCCGGAGTATGGCCCGGGGTGTATAAAACCTTGAGGGTACGGTTTTCAAGGGCTATGTCCTCGTTGCCTTTTAGAGGCCTCAACCTATCGCCCAGGCCCATCTCTTCAAAAATCTCCCTCAGTTTTTTGCCTTTAATCACGGCGTCAAGCTCAACCTCGTGCATGTATATTTCCGGCTTAAAGCGGGAAAGGAGCATAAAAAGCCCCCCCATGTGGTCCATATGGGCATGGGTAATAATCACCTTCTCCACCGCCGAGTCCGGATAATAGTGGGGATAATCGAGCATGAGTTCCGTGAAGTTTCCCGTATCAACCAAAACCCTACCCTCATCCAGTATGTAGATATTACTGCTCAACCTCCCGTTTCCGTAAAAGAGAAGGTCAATCCCCTCAAGCTCAGGCAGAAATTCACCCAGGCGGTAGTGCACCTTTTCACTGTTATAAGGATTCATTATGCCGCCTCCACCTGCGATAAAATCTTCAAAATCTTCTCCTTTATCCGCTCCAAATCCTCATCAAAAGACCATGAGGCGTAAAGAATCTGCGGCTCCTCACCGCAGTCCGACAGAACCACCCTCAACCTTGGACCGTCGTAAGGGGTGCCCAGCTCCCTAACGAAAACCTCCATAACCCCTTCTGCAAATCCGGTTTGAGGCAAAATCTCCAGATGAACATAACCCTTGTAAATCTTAACATTTATATTGTGAATCAGCCCTTCAAAATCAACATCAAGGCTGATGTAAACTGCGTTGTTTATCTCCCTTACCCTCACCTTACCCACAGCCACGTCTCACCTTCCTTCCGAAAAGTAAAAAGCCAGTGTGAGCCACCATCATGTCGTCGGGACGAAGCCTTTCCGGATTGGTCTTGTATCTCCTGACAAGTATCTCAACCACCTCCACTCCAACAAAACCCACCTCATCCACAACCTTAAGAACGGAAGAGACCTGATTGGCGGTGGGCAGAAGAAACCCTATGCTTCCTCCCGAACGCAAGGCATCCCACGCACTCTTCACGAGAGGCTCCGGATACTTCACATCTATAAAAGCCGCATCCACATCCCTCTCGTCAAAGCCGTCCTCTCCCCTTGCCACCTTAAAAACGACCCACTCGTCAAGACCAACCTTCCTCAAATTAGTGCGGGCGAGGCGGCTGAACTCCTCCCTTGCCTCATAGGTGTAAACCCTTCCAAAGGGCCTGACATAGTAGGAAAACGCCATGGTCAGAGCGCCCGAACCCGTTCCGCACTCCACCACTCTCTTTCCGGGACCCACGCCGAGCTTTAACATGATGTATCCTATGTCCTTGGGATAGATAATCTGGGTCTGCCTTTTAACCCTTTTTATAAAATCATACAGGGTAGGCCGCACAATCCAGTATCTCACGCCTTTGGTGGTCTTCACGCAATCACCGTAATCGAGCTGAGTAAGGGCAGAAAGGTCTATGTTGCCCTTGTGGGTGCCGAAGACCCTGTCCTCAACCTTTAAAAGAAACTCTTTCCCGTCTTCCCCAACAAGAAGAACGAAATCCCCTTTTCTTATCATGCCTGCCTTTGTATTATGTTTATCAGACCAAATTCAAGAGGCAGGAGCATGGGAAAAGGATTTTTGATAACCGCAACGGACACAGGAGTGGGAAAAACATTTATAGGATGCTGTCTGATGCAGGCTTTCAGCGATATGGGGCTGTCGGTATTCCCCTTTAAACCGGTAGAAACCGGCTGTGAACCCGAACCCCAAGATGCGTTAAACCTCCTGAAACACGCATCCATCAACCTAAAGCTAAACGAAGTTTGTCCCTACACCTTCAAAGAACCGTTAGCTCCCATAGTAGCCGAAAGGATAGAAGGAAAAAAAATAGACATCTCAAAGATAGAAAAGCTATACAGAAATGCCCTGAAAAGATTTGACATCGTCATGGTGGAAGGAGCAGGAGGGCTTCTCGTTCCCATAACGGGAAGATTTACCTACGCTGACCTTGCGAATCTGCTCAATCTTCCCCTGATAATCGTGGCAAGGAGCAAGCTGGGAACCATCAACCATACCCTCCTCACGGTGAGACTGGCTCAGGCTCAAGGGCTGAAAGTAATGGCGGTTATCCTTAATCAATACGAAGGAAAGGATACGGCAGAAAAGACCAACCCGGAAGTCATAAATGAGCTGTCCCACATTCCTGTATTTCGGGTGCCGATAATGGAAGAGCCAGCGCCACTAACGGAGATAGCTGAGTTCATACATGCGAATCTATAACATATCACAAGCCCAGCTAAAAGAGCTTTTAAGCAGTAGAGGAAACATTCTGCAGGGCAAAATTCTTGCCGTAAGCAGAGGCAAGGTGGTAATAGACTTTGGCTCCTTCATAGGCGAAGGGAAATGGGAGGCTGACCTCCCCCTTCCCGAAAAAGGAGAAACCCTCACCTTTGCCGTAAAAAGCAGAAAGTTTCCACTGGTTCTCAAGGTCATAAAGGCAAAAAGCAAGGTTGAATTTGAAAGGCTCCCCGAAATAGAGATTCAAAACATTGAGCAGAAAGAGCAGAAAGAGGAGATTGCCAACTTTCTAAAAGCCATCCTCTCCATAAAAAGGCACAAAGAAAAAAGTATGCCGGAAGGGGAAAAGGCAAAGGAAGCCGCGAAAACAACCTCAAAAACGGAAGATACCCCTGTATTTGCAATGCTCATTCCCATCAAAGTTGATGATTCGCAATATGAGCTTAAATTAATAATAAACTACGACGAAGAGGAAGAGATTTACATGGTCAGCTTTGTAACCTCAACAAAAGAGCTGGGAAATGTTAAGGCTGACCTATACTACACTCCCACCAAAGGGAAAAAGCTCATAATAAACCTTCAAACCTCACAAAAAGAGGCAAAGAAGCTCATGGAAAAGAAAAAGGGAGAGCTTGAAGCAAACCTCAAAAAGTTAGGATTTACCCCCTACATCAATGTTACCTACAACCCAAATGTAAACAAAAACATGCCGTTTCAGTTTAGAAAATCCCTTATAGAAAAGAGGGTGTGATGCAGATTAGAAAAGCCGTTGCTCTCAAAATGGAAGAGGAAGAAGTTCCCAAGGTAGTGGCCAAGGGCAAAGGGGCTGTAGCCGAGAAGATACTGGAAATCGCGAGAAAGCACGGCGTTCCCATAAGAAGAGACAAGCCCCTAACGGAAGCCCTCATGGCTCTTGAAGTGGGACAGGAGATACCTCCTGAGCTTTACAGAGCCATAGCAGAAGTCATGGCTTTCGTTTACAACCTCAAGAAGAAGCCCTAATTGCCCGACGGGTTCGCGCTCAGCAGGCGGTAAAAATAGAGGTTGCTGAAAACCCTCTTCACATAGGTTCTGGTCTCCGCCCGGGGATAAAACTCCACAAACTCGGATATGTGAGAAACCCATTTATTGGCGTTGAGCCACCTTCTAACGGCATTGGGACCGCTGTTGTAAGCGGCAACGGCAAGGAAATCGGGTAGGGTCTTCTTGAGATAGGAAAGATACCACACCCCATATTTTATGGAGTAAAAGGGATAAAAAAGCTTATTTTTGAAGAAAAGCTCCCCCATTTTGTCCTCTGCAAGCCATCTGCCTGTGCTCGGCAAAATCTGCATAAGGCCTAAAGCGTTTGACCTTGACACGGAAAACCTGTCAAAAAGGCTCTCCTGTCTCATAACGGCATAGACAAGCTCGTCGTCAACCCCGTAAGCCCACGAAGCCGCTTTCACCGTGCCGCTGTAAACCTCTGGATACAAAAAGGGAAGCTTGGAATCAAAAGCAAGCACCCTGTCCGCATAAAGAAGCCTTATCGCATAGGAAGGATTGTCAAGCTCAGGTATAACCCCAAACCAATACGAATCCCTGAGCCTGCACTCTTTAAGAACGTCAAGGGAGACACCATCCATACCCAAGCTCTGGGCATACTTTACGAGCCTGCAAAGGTAAGAGGAAGGTTCTCCGTTAACTCCCAAATCGCCCCTGCGATAAACGCCCTTTTCCCACAAAAAGAGGATTTTGTAAAAATCAAATTTTTTGCTCTCGTAAAGCTTTTCCTCATAAACTTCCGGGCTGATACCCAATACACGGGAAAGCCGATACCTCCAGTAATAAGAAAAGTTGTCGTTAAGCCTTTTTAAAACCGAAAAGCTTCTGCGATAATCGCCCGTTCTGTAATAGAAAAGAGCCTCAAACTTCAACAGCCTTTTTCGGGAGATAAAGGGCTTAAAGTGCCTCACAAGCTCCCGGAAGCGGCTGTATTTCTGGGTATAAAAGTAATAGCTAGCAAGATAAGAGAGCACCGATTTTTTTACATGGAGAGGTTTATCTTTAAGACGCTTCTCAAGCTCGGAAGGGGAAAGCCAGAGAAAGCTTTTCAACTTCAGGGACTTTCCCGGCTTTTCCACCTCAAAAGAGACCTCTTTCTGCATCATCATGTAGGTAATGAGGTCTCTCACCTCCTTCCCTGCGGCAGAATCAAGAAGAGCCCTCGCGTCTTTTGCAAGCCCTCTCTTTAAGAGGCAGTGAAAAGCAAAGGGTATATAGTCCTCTTTCCCGCCGTATTTCGCCTCGTAAACGGCAAGATTACACAAATTATAGGTGGCTATCCGCAGGGCATCGCTTGAAAAAGCAGAAAAAGCCCCACACAGCAGAAAGACAAAAATCAAAAAAGGAGCACGCATAACAAACTTGCAGTTAGCTCTTATCCTTCAGGTCCTTGTTTACTATCTCCCTGCCCTCTTCCTCGTCCTTCATAAGCTTATACTCTATACTGTCCACCAGAGCCTGCCAGCTTGCCTCTATCACATTCTCGTGCACCCCCACGGTGCCCCAGCGCCTCTTGCCGTCGGTGGACTCAATAAGCACGCGTACTTTGGCTGATGTCCCCGCATACTCGTCAAGTATTCTGACCTTGTAATCAACGAGCTGAACCTCTGAAAGGTTGGGATAAAATTCCTCCAGCGCCTTTCTCAAGGCCTTATCCAGAGCATTCACAGGACCGTTTCCTTCAGCAACGGTGTATTGTTTGCCGAGGGGGGTTTCCACCTTTATGGTAGCCTCACTCAAAGGCTCGTCCTCTCTTCTTCTCTTTTCAACCATAACCCTGAAGCCCCTCAAATCAAAGTAGGGCTTAAACTTCTTCATCGCCTTCTTTATAAGAATTTCAAAGGAAGCCTCAGCTCCCTCAAACTGATATCCCTGATGCTCAAGGACCTTCAACTGCTCCAGAACCTCCTGAACCACCGGGTCCTTGCTGTCAAGGTCAAGGCCAAACTCTTTGGCTTTGTAAACTATATTTGACCTTCCAGAAAGGTCTGACACCAGAACCCTCTGTCTGTTGCCCACAAGCTCCGGTCTTATGTGCTCATAGGTCTCCGGATTTCTCATGACGGCGCTGACATGGACCCCTCCCTTGTGGGCAAAAGCACTCTTGCCAACATAGGGCTGATGGGGCCAGGGCTTGATGTTGGCTATCTCGTAAACAAACCTTGAAAGGTTGGTAAGCCCTCTCAGCTTCTCAAGGGGAATACACTCAATACCCATTTTGAGCACGATGTTGGGTATAATGGAGCAGAGATTGGCGTTTCCGCATCTTTCGCCAAAGCCGTTTATAGTTCCCTGAACATGCACCACTCCGCATTTCACCGCCATGATTGAATTGGCAACGGCACACTCGGTATCGTTGTGGCAGTGAATTCCAAGGGGAGCGCTTATGTGCTTCTTAACCTCTTCAATTATCTCCTCAACCTCAAAGGGGAGACAGCCGCCGTTTGTGTCGCAAAGGCATATAACATCGGCTCCCGCCTCCTCAGCGGCTTTGATGGTCTTTATAGCGTATTCGGGATTCCTCTTATATCCGTCAAAGAAATGCTCGGCATCGTATATAACCTCTCTGTCGTGCTCCTTCATGAAAGAGACCGTGTCGTAAATCATCTTCAGGTTTTCGTCCAGGGAGCACTTAAGGGCATCCTTCACATGCAAATCCCATGACTTGCCGAATATGGCAACCACCGGTGTCTCAGCCTTTAAGAGAGCTATGACATTTGCGTCCTTTTCCACAGGCATGTTCGCCCTTCTTGTGCTCCCAAAGGCGCTTATCTTAGCGTTTTTCAGGTTGAGCCGCTTGGCAAGCTCAAAAAATTCCATATCCTTGGGATTTGAGCCGGGCCAGCCTCCCTCTATGTAATGGATTCCGAACTCGTCCAGCTTTTCAGCAATGAGGAGCTTGTCCGTTGAGGAAAAGGATATCTCCTCAGCCTGAGTGCCGTCACGCAGAGTGGTATCGTAAATCTTAACCATAAACTACCTCCTAACCTTCCCCCAGATTAAAGGCATCATGCAGAGCTCTCACCGCAAGCTCGGTGTATTTCTCATCAATGACGCAGGAAACCTTTATCTCAGAAGTGCTTATCATCAATATGTTTATTCCCTCTTTAGCCAGTGTCTCAAACATCTTAGCCGCAACACCGGGATGGGACCTCATACCCACTCCTATAATGGAGACCTTGGCTATCCTATCCTCCGTGGTGTAGCCCTTAGCTCCTATCTCCTTCACCACCTCTTCAACCACCTGCACCGCCTTGGGCAGGTCGGTCCTCGCCACGGTAAAGGAAAGGTCCGTCAGTCCCTCGTGAGACACATTCTGAACTATCATATCAACGTTTATGTTGGCATCGGCAATGGGCCTGAAGATAGATGCGGCAATTCCCGGTCTATCAGGAACATCTATAAAAGTGATTCTTGCCTGATTTTTATCGTAAGTCACGGCAGAAACAAGAACTTCCTCCATCTCCTTTGAAAACGGCACCACCATTGTTCCCTCCTCCTCTGAAAATGTTGACCTCACATGTATAGGGATTCCATACTTCATCCCTATCTCAACAGACCTGACCTGCAATACCTTGGCTCCCGCAGAAGCCATCTCAAGCATCTCTTCAAAGCATATCTTTTCTATCTTCCTTGCGTTAGGCACTATTCTCGGGTCAGCGGTAAAGACACCGGTAACATCGGTATAAATTTCGCAGACATCCGCATTCAAAGCCGCCGCCAGAGCCACGGCAGTGGTGTCAGAACCGCCCCTCCCAAGGGTGGTAACATCGTGGGAAAGCTCGGACACGCCCTGAAAACCGGCAACCACCGCTATCTCACCTCTTTTGAGAGCTTCCAGAATGTTCTTCGCTTCAATTCTTTTGATTCTCGCCTTGGTATGAGCCTCGTCTGTGATAAATCCCGCCTGCCTTCCTGTAAAAGACCTCGCCTTGTAGCCCATAGCCTTCAAAGCTATCGCCAGAAGAGCCGCGGAGACCCTCTCTCCAGAGGAGAGAAGAAGGTCCATCTCCCTCTCATCGGGTATCTCAGCCAATTGCTGGGCAAGCCCTATAAGCCTATCCGTCTCACCAGCCATGGCGGATACCACTACCACCACGTCGTTGCCCTTGTCCTTGGTCTGGGCTACACGCCTTGCAACGTTCTTTATCTTTTCTATATCACCCACCGATGTGCCGCCGTATTTCTGAACAACAAGCATCGTCACACCCTCCAGATAGAGAAATCCCTTCAAATTTAAGGGGACTATTAAGCAGTAAAAATCAAATGTCAAGTTTAGAGAGGATAATTTTTATGTTTCCCCATCTGGTAGGAACGAGAGCCTTAACCAGATAGCCCTCATCCTTATCAAGCCATATCTGAACGGGCTTTCCGGCATCCCTTGCCATTAGCAGGCCCTTTGCGGCAACCTTCAGGGAAAACTTCAGGGCTTTCCTAACGCCGCAACCTGTTTTAACCTCCTCCTGTCCAAGAAAGGCTATCTCAGGGATTACCTCTTTCTTGCCTGTGGTTACGAAATAGGCAAAGCTCTCCACAGCCTTTACATTTCCCTTCCTCACCAAAACCGAAAAGACATAGTAGGCGGACAGAGGGTCGTAAACCCTGCCCTTCACCACAGCCTTTCTTTTGAGCTTTGAATTTCTGTAATAGAGCAATAGATGCCGGTTTGCATCGTAAACGATTTTATCCTTTCGCCTATACCTGCCCTCCCTTATCTTAGCTTCGTAAAAGGAAAAGGAGCTTAAATCACTCGGAAGCCGGGATTTAAACCTGTCCCTCACGCTGTAAAAAAGGTCCACAAACCCGGTGGTTCTGGCATAGGATTTGAGCTCACAAAAGCCCGGGCTTTTATTACAGCTTATCACCATCCTGGAAAAACCCACAGGAATCACGCCGAAAAAGACCTTGTAGTAGAGGGTTTCAGCCCATACCGAAACAGACCATAAAGCTAAAGTGCAGAATAGTAGAGCAATCCGTCTTCGTAAAAGCAACGAACCTTCCCCTTATCCTCAAGTATATCAAGCCTGCCCATTATTTCAGACATCACAATGTAGATGTGGGCTTTCTTCATGTCGGGATAGATGGCTCTGGCAAGCTCAAAGGGAGTGAGCCGCCCCTTCTCTTTCAGCGCGGCAATTATGAGCCTGCTTTTGTCCCTGAACCTCGCCATAAGGTTATCAAGAGCCTGAATGTAGCTCCCCTTAAACTCCCTGTGAGCGGGATAAAAGACCTTCAAGCCTCTATCCCTCATTTTCTTCAAAGACTCGCAGTAATTAAGCATGGACTTAACCCTCTTTCCGTCCCTCGTTACATCTATGATAGGGTCAGGGGTGAGGCTGGTAAAGATAAAGTCCCCGGTTATAGCTTCGTCCTCAAGGAGCAGAATGGTGTGCCCCGGAGAGTGGCCGGGAACATGCACTATCTCAAAAGAAAAGCCTTCAAACTCAAGCCTATCCCCATCGCCAACGGCAACAAGACAATCCTCATCAAGAGCCTTACAGAAAGGGCTTTCCCAGGCGATAACCTGAACAAAGTAATCTATGTAATCCTCCGGCACCCCAAACATTCTGAAAAAGGGGATGACCCGCATGTAATACTCCCTTCTGTCCTTTACCTTGTCAAAATCCCAGGGGTGAAGGTAAACCTTTGCACCGGAAAGCTCAGCAAAGACCCTTGCAAAACCGTAGTGGTCAGAATGGCCGTGGGTGAGATAAATCCTCTTCACGTCCCTGAAGGTAAGCCCCAGCGTCCTCAACCGCTCATCCCAGATGCGCCTAATCTCATCGGTATAAACGCCTGCATCCACTATGGTTACTGGCTCATCAAGTATCACATAGGAATAAACCTCGCCTATGGGATAGGGGGTGGGCAGGACAACCCTTTCAACACGGCACTTGTTCTTTAGAAGCATG
>JAADEW010000021.1 GCA_013153205.1 Deferribacteres bacterium
CCTCTCTGGTATAACTTCAACATCAAAACCTTAGAGAGTTCAATTGTGGAAAAATCTGTGGAAAAAAGCTTAAGGTTTTCCCGCTGTTTAGTTGTAAGTTTCTGTTATTTCTTGCAATCTTTCTGTGAAAATTTTGATATCTTCGTGTGGAAAAATGGGGAAGGAGCGAAAAAAGGAAATGAATATTAATGAGATATGGGAAGTAACCCTAAATCATCTTTCAAAAAAGCTGTCAAAGGCAAAGGTTGACACATGGCTTAAACCCACAAAGGTGGCAAATATAACTGCCGATGAGGTGGTTTTGCTGGTTCCCAACAGGTTTTTCCAGAACTGGATATCCGAAAACTACGAAAGCCTCATAAAGGAGGAGCTGAAAAGTATAATAGGAAAAGAGGTTAACATAGTCTATTCCATAGAAAAAGACAGAAAAAAGCCAGAAAAACCCGCAAAAAAAAGAGAAAAGGCTCCACAAAAGAACCCATTCAACCCGAAATACACCTTTGAAAACTTTGTGGTTGGTCCGGGAAACCAGTTTGCGCACGCATCCTGCCTTGCGGTAGCGGAAAAACCCGGCAAGGTCTATAACCCCCTCTTCATATACGGAGGGGTTGGACTCGGAAAGACACATCTCCTTCACGCCATAGGCAATAAGGTTATCTCAAACAACTCCGGTGCACGGGTGATATACACATCGGCGGAAAAGTTTATGAACGAGCTTATAGACAGCATAAAAAGCGATAAAATGCCCGAATTCAGGAGGAAATACAGAAACGCAGATGTCCTTCTCATTGACGACATACAGTTTATAGCCGGCAAAAAACAGACTCAGGAAGAGTTCTTCCACACATTCAACGAGCTTCATAACGAAGAAAAGCAGATTGTTATATCAAGCGATAAACCTCCGGCGGAGCTTGACCACATAGAGGAGAGACTCAAATCAAGGTTCAAGTGGGGACTGATAGCGGACATACAGCCTCCGGACCTCGAAACGAGAATAGCCATTTTGAGAAAGAAGGCAGAAGCAGAAGGGATAGAGCTGACAGATGAGGTGGCTTACGTTATAGCCAAAAGGATAAAGAGCAATGTGAGGGAGCTTGAAGGATGCCTCATAAAGATAAGCGCCATGGCATCCCTTATGAACAGGAAAATTGATGTGGATTTGGCTTTAAGCATCCTCAACAACCTTTATCCCGCCACCGACGATACCCTTTCTCCGGAGTCCATAATAAAGATGGTGGCAGAGGAGTTTAACATAAAGATATCGGACATAAAATCGCGAAAGAGAACGAAAAATGTTCTCCTTCCAAGGCAGATTGCCATGTATCTCATAAGAAAATTCACAAACCTTTCCTACACAGAAATTGCTGAGGTATTTGGCGGTATGGACCACACCTCGGTAATGCACAGCGTCAAAAAGGTTGAAAGGCTGTTGAAAGAGGATGCAAACTTCAAGGCAACAGTAGAAAATCTGGAAAGAAAAATTGAATTTTAACATCAATTCCCAAAAATGCACAGGAATTTTTAACACCTTTTACAAACCGCAACACCAAAGAAACTATTACATTACAGCTGTTATTGAAAAAGTAGAGCAATCTAACTACTACTATAAAGAGTTTTTTAAAACCTTAGTAGGAGGATTAGTATGAAGGTCTGCCTCACGGATAAAAATTCCCTTCTGTCTGCACTACAGCTTGCTCAGGGCGTGGTGGAAAAAAAAGCGATAAGTCCTGTCCTTTCGTCAATAGTCCTGACAACAAAAGCTCCTGACGCTGTGGAGATAAAGTGCACAAACCTTGAAGAAAGCCTTTACGTTAAGACCTGGGCGGAAGTTTACGAAAATGCCACTTTCGCCCTTTCAGCTAAAAAGCTTATGGAGTTCGTGAGGGAGCTTCCCGACATGCCCATTGAGATTTTCGTTGAAAACGATGCGGTTGCTGAGATATCCGTGGGCAGAATAAAGGCAACCTTTCCCCTCGTGGAGATAGAGGACTTTCCCGAGCTTCCCCGGACGCCGGAGAAAACGGTGCTTTTAAATAGAGACGCCTTTCTTGACGCCATTGAAAAGGTCTATTTCTCCATAGCCACAGATTCGGTTTCAACGGCTCTAATGGGAATGCTTTTTACCAAAAAGGGAGATGTGGTTCACTTTGTCTCCACAGATGGGCACAGACTTTCCGTGGTGGAGAAGAGGTTTGAGATAGAGGACTTGGAATTTGAGATGATTATACCGAGGAAAGGCGTTCAGGAATTGAAGAAGATACTTGATAAAAAGATAGAAGTGGATGCCGTTGACATTGGATTTTCTGAGAACCACTTCTTTATGAGGGCAGGCAACATAGAGTTTTTCACCAGGGTTCTTGATGCCAAGTATCCCAACTACGAAAGGGTTATACCCGATGACTTTGAGAGAAGCTTCGTGGTTGCGTCAGACACCCTTTTCAAGGCTGTAAAGAGGGTGTCTCTCTTTTCCGAGGACAAGGCTAAAAGCATTAAGTTTGAGCTCGTCCCTGAGGAAAAGAGGCTGGTCCTTTCCTCCGTTAAGTCACCGGACGATGCCTTTTCAGGCATTGCCGTTGAGGAGCTTGAGCTGGTGGATGCTGAGGGGGAGCCCATCACTTTTGGCTTGAACGCGAGGTTTTTGCTTGAGGCGCTTAATGCCTTTGATGCGGAAACGGTGAGGTTCAACCTTGGAGATGCTTTGTGCCCCATAAAGCTTGAAAGTGACGAGTCCAGAGATTACATACACGTGATAATGCCCGTTAGTCTGGAGGAGTAGTTGATGGAGAGTTCGGAGAAGAAAACTTATACTGCGAGTGAAATAAAGATACTTGACGGAATACAGGCGGTTCGCAAGCGCCCCGCCATGTATATAGGAAGCACCGACTTTCGCGGGCTTCACCACCTCATATTTGAAGTGGTGGACAACAGCGTTGACGAGGCGGTTGCAGGTTTCTGTAAAAATATTGAGGTTATCATCCACATAGACAATTCCGTTACCGTTATAGACGACGGAAGGGGTATTCCCGTGGACATCCACCCCGAGGTGGGTAAACCCGCTGTTGAGGTGGTTATGACCACGCTTCACGCCGGTGGTAAGTTTGATTCCACGGTGTATAAGGTATCAGGCGGTCTTCACGGCGTGGGTGTTTCCGTGGTGAACGCCCTCTCCGAGTGGCTTGAAGTGGAGATAAGACGCGACGGAAAGATATACTATCAGCGGTTTGAGAGGGGAAGACCTGTCTGCGAGCTCAAGGTCATAGGGGAGACCTCAAGGACAGGCACCAAAGTCTCCTTTTTGCCGGATAGAGAGATTTTTGAGGATATAGTCATAAGTTACGATTATGTTGCCAACAGGCTGAGGGAGCTTGCCTTCCTCAACCCCGGATTGAGGATAGTTCTGAGGGACGAGAGGGAGGATAAAGAGGAGGAGTTCTACTACGAAGGGGGTATAGTCTCCCTTGTCCAGTATCTCAACGAGGGGAAGACACCCCTTTATCCGCAGATATTTTACATGAAGCGTGAGCAGGACGACGTAATCGTTGAAATAGCCTTCCAGCACAACACGGGTTATGTTGAGACCCTTTACTCCTTTGCCAACAACATAAAGACCCTTGACGGCGGAACCCATGTGAGCGGGTTCAGGGCGGCTTTCACCAGAACCATAAACCAGTTTGCCCAGAAGAATAATCTTCTCAAGGGGATTAAAGGGACGCTGACCGGTGATGACCTGAGGGAAGGGCTCACCGCCGTCATAAGCGTTAAGGTTCCGAATCCCCAGTTTGAAGGTCAGACCAAGACGAAGCTTGGAAATTCCGAGGTAAAAGGGGTTGTGGAGACCCTTTTCGCAGATGAGCTCAACGACTTTCTGGAGAGATATCCGGATGTTGGGAAGCTCATAGTTGAAAAGGCCCTTTCTGCGGCGAAGGCAAGGGAAGCGGCAAGGAAAGCCAAGGAGCTTGTGAGGAAAAAGAGCCGGGTTGAAGGCTCCACCCTTCCCGGAAAGCTCGCCGACTGCTCCGAGAGGGACCCCAAAAAGAGGGAGATTTTTATCGTTGAGGGCGAGTCTGCCGGTGGCTCCGCAAAGCAGGGAAGGGACAGGTCTTTTCAGGCTATACTTCCAATAAAGGGAAAGATTTTGAACGTTGAAAAAGCCAGAGTTGACAAGGTCCTCTCCAATCAGGAAATCAGAAACCTGATACTCGCTCTGGGAGTGGGGGTTGAAGGGGTGGACTTTGACATATCAAGGCTGAGATACGACAAGATAATAATAATGACCGATGCCGATGTTGACGGTGCCCACATAAGGACCCTTCTTCTCACCTTCTTTTTCAGAAAGATGAGGAAGGTTGTGGAGGAGGGGCATGTCTATATAGCCCAGCCGCCCCTTTACAGGGTTAAAAAGGGAAGAAGAGAGGTTTACTGTCAGGACGATGCCGAGCTTGAGGACTTCTTCTTCAGCGAGGGAATAAAAGGCGCAAAGGTGAAGGTGGCAGGCAGTGTTCTTGAGGATGAGAGCATACAGGAGCTGGTCTCCCTCATAAAGGAATACCGCTACCTCAGGGAGAAGTTTCTGAAGAGGGGGCGGGACATCAGGGTGATAGAGAAGCTTGCAGAGCTGGGTGAAGAGGAGAGGGAAAAGCTGGTGCTGGGAGATAAGGATGCGGTGAATGCGTTCATAAAGAGGCTTGAGGATATGGGAGTTGATATAGAGTTCTGGGACCTTGAATATGACGAAGCGGTTTTCTGGAAGCTGAGGATAATTTCCGTTTTCGGAGAAAAGAGGGAGACGGTAATAGACAAAGAGTTCCTCAAGGCACCGAGGTTCAGGAAGTTCTGCGAGATAAAGATGAGGCTTTCAGCCTATGAAGGGGAGAAGGTGGTGGTTGAAAAGGACGGAAAGGTTCTCCTTGAGTTTTCCGGCCTTGAATCGCTATACGACAGGATTGTTGAACTTGGGAGGAAAGGGGCTGAGATTCAGAGATACAAGGGTCTCGGTGAGATGAACCCTGAGCAGTTGTGGGAGACCACCATGAATCCCGAAACGAGAAGGCTGAAAAAGGTAAGCATTGAGGACGCGGAGGAGGCAGACAGGATATTCTCCATACTCATGGGAGATGAGGTTACTCCCAGAAGAAACTTTATCCAGTCCTATGCCAAAGAGGCCCGCAACATTGATATATAATTTCTGGAGGATGAGATGAAGCTTTACGAGCTTACCCTTACACAGGTAAGGGACCTTGTGGATAAAGGGGAGGTGAAGCCCTCCGAGGTTCTGGAGGCTGTGGTCGGCAGGATTGAGAAGGTTGAGGAGAGGGTGAAGGCTTACATAACCCTCACCTTTGACGAGGCGTTTTCAAGCGTTGAGAGCAAGAAGCTCGGCAGGCTCTCTGCCGTGCCCATAGCCGTCAAGGACAATATATGCACCAAGGGCATAAAGACTACCTGTGCGTCAAAGATGCTCTACAACTTCGTTCCACCGTATGACGCCACTGTGGTCAAAAAGATGAAGAAGGAGGGGTATGTCCTCATTGGAAAGACCAACCTTGACGAGTTTGCCATGGGTTCCTCCACCGAAAATTCTGCCTTTTTCACCACGAGGAATCCGTGGGACCTTGAGAGGGTGCCGGGGGGCTCTTCAGGCGGTTCCGCTGCTGCCGTTGCCGCTGACATGTGTATAGCCGCCATCGGTTCGGATACGGGAGGCTCCATTCGCCAGCCCGCCTCTTTCTGCGGGGTTGTGGGGCTTAAACCCACATACGGCAGGGTTTCGAGATACGGTCTGGTGGCTTTTGCCTCCTCCCTTGACCAGATAGGGCCCATAACCAAGACCGTGGAGGATGCCGCATACCTTCTTGAGGTTATATCCGGAAAAGACGAGCTTGACTCCACTTCCGCTCCGGTGGAGGTGGAGAAGTTTACCAAGGCTTTAACGGGCGAAGTTAAAGGTCTGAAGATAGCCCTTCCAAAAGAATACTTCTCCGAAGGGATTGACCCTGAGGTGAAGGAGGCGGTGCTCAAGTGTGTCAGGATGCTTGAGTCTGAAGGGGCACATGTTGACGAGGTGAGCCTTCCCCACACCGAATACGCCATATCCGCCTACTACATCGTTGCGCCGGCTGAGGCCTCATCAAATCTGGCAAGATACGATGGGGTGAAATACGGATTCAGGGCGGAGGAGTACACCGACCTGATAGACATGTATTTCAAAACCCGCTCTCAGGGCTTTGGCAACGAGGTGAAAAGGAGAATCATGCTCGGAACCTACTCCCTCGCTTCGGGATATTACGACGCATACTACCTCAGAGCCAAGAAGGTGAGAACCCTTATAAGGCAGGATTTTGAAAGGGTATTTAAAGACTTTGATGTGATTATCACCCCCACATCGCCCACCACAGCCTTTAAGATAGGGGAGAAGGCTTCTGACCCGTTAACTATGTATCTTTCTGATATATTTACGGTTTCTGTCAATCTCGCAGGAATACCGGCGGTTTCTATACCCTGCGGTATGAGCGGGGAAAACCTCCCCATAGGACTGCAGGTGATAGGCAACTTCTTTGAAGAGGCGAAGATTTTGAATGTGGCTTACGCCGTTGAAAAGAGAATCAATTTCAGGGAAAACAACTCTCCCAATTTAGATTAAAAGGAGAAAAAGATGGAGTATGAAGCTGTCATAGGGCTTGAGGTGCATGTTCAGCTTGCCACCAAATCCAAGATATTCTGCTCCTGCTCCACGGAATTTGGAGCCGCACCCAACACCCATGTCTGTCCTGTCTGTCTGGGGATGCCGGGTTCTCTTCCGGTCTTGAACGAAAAAGCGGTGGAATACGCGGTTAAGGCGGCTTTAGCCTTGAACTGCAGGATAAACCTTAAGTCCATATTTGCCAGAAAGAATTACTTCTACCCCGACCTCCCCAAGGGCTACCAGATTTCCCAGTATGAGGAGCCCCTTGCAGAGGAGGGCTACATCGAGATTGAGACGGAAGAAGGGACAAAAAGAATAAGGATAAAACGCGTTCACATGGAGGAAGATGCGGGGAAAAACATTCACGGCGAGGGCAACGACCCTTACAGCTATGTGGATTTGAACAGGGCGGGTATCCCCCTTATAGAGATTGTTTCCGAGCCGGACATATCGTCTCCTGCCGAGGCGAGGCTTTACCTTCAGAAGTTGAGAACCATTATGCGCTACATAGGGGTTTCAAACGCCGACATGGAGAAGGGAGAGCTGAGGTGCGATGCCAACGTTTCCGTAAGGCCTAAAGGCTCGGATAAGCTGGGGGTGAAGACGGAGCTGAAGAACATGAACTCTTTCAGGCATGTTCAGCGCGCCCTTGAGTATGAGATAGAGAGGCAGATTGAGGTGCTTGAGGAGGGGGGAGAGGTTGTTCAGGAGACGAGGCTCTGGAATCCCCATCTCGGCATAACCGAGACCATGAGGAAGAAGGAGGAAGAGCACGATTACAGATACTTCCCTGAACCGGACCTGGTTCCGCTGGTTCTCGGAGAGGAGTTCGTTGAGCGGATGAAAGCCGAGCTTCCGGAGCTTCCCGACGATAAGAAGAGGAGGTTTATGGAGGAATACGGCCTTTCAGCCTACGATGCTGAGGTCCTCTGTGCCGATAAGGCTTTAGCCGACTTTTACGAGGAAGCGGTGAAGGCGCACGACAATCCCAAAGCCATAGCCAACTGGGTTATGGTGGAGCTTCTGGGCAGGCTGAACAAGGACGGCAGAAGCATCTCCGAGTCTCCTGTGGCGCCGATGCAGGTTGCAAAGCTGGTAAAGCTCATAGACGACGGCGTCATCTCCGGCAAGATAGGCAAACAGCTCTTTGACATCCTTTACAGGGAAGGAGGAGACCCGGAGGTTGTGGTTAAGGAGCGTGGACTGGTTCAGATAACCGACACCTCGCAGATTGAAGCGGTGGTTGATGAGGTGATAAAGGAGTGCCCTGAGGAGGTGAACAAGTATCTCGCCGGTAAAACCAAGGTTATAGGCTTCCTCGTGGGGCAGGTGATGAAGAAAACGAGGGGCAAGGCCAATCCCAGGCTGGTTAACGAGCTTCTCAGGAAAAAACTTGACGAGCTTAAGGGGTAAAAGATGGTAAAGGTGGCAGAGCACATAAAGAAGCTTGTTCCCTATAATCCGGGAAAGCCCATAGAGGAGCTTGAGAGGGAGAAGGGGATAAAGGCTATAAAGCTTGCCTCAAACGAAAACCCCCTCGGTCCCTCTCCAAAAGCGGTTGAAGCCATAAGGCGTGCCGCGGAGAAGGTGCACAGATACCCGGAAGGGGGGTGCTATTACCTGAGAAAGAAGCTGTCTGCCTTTCTGGGGGTGGGTGAGGAGAACCTCGTTTTCGGAAACGGCTCAAACGAGATAATAGAGATACTCATGCGCACTTTTCTGGCTCCCGGAGACGAGGTGGTTTACGCATGGCCCGCTTTTGTGGTCTATAAGCTCATATCTCAGGCCATGGGCCTTTCCGCCAGGGAGATTCCTTTGAAGGACATGCGGCACGATTTGGAAGCCATGGCGGACGCCGTAACGGATAGAACGAAGATGGTCTTTGTGGCAAATCCCAACAACCCCACCGGAACCGCCGTCTATACCGACGAGGTGGAGAGGTTTCTGGAAAGAATCCCGGATGATGTGATAGTGGTCTTTGACGAGGCTTATTACGAATTTGCAGACCAGAAAAGATTTCCTCAGCTTAAAGACAGGGCGGTGGAAGGCTACAAGAATCTCGTGCTTATGCGCACCTTTTCCAAGGCTTACGGGCTTGCGGGGTTGAGAATGGGCTACTGCATCACTAGCCCTGAGATTGCAGACTACATGAACAGGGTGAGACAGCCCTTTAATGTGAACCTTCTGGCGCAGGAAGCGGCGATAGCCGCCCTTGAGGACCAGGAGCATGTGAAAAAGACCGTTGAGCTTGCCAACGAAGGCAAAGCCTACTTTTACTCCGAGTTTGAGAAGATGGGGCTTGAGTATGTGCCCAGCGAGACCAACTTTGTATTGGTCAAGGTGGGGGATGGAAGGAGGGTTTTTGAGGGGCTTCTTGACAGAGGCGTTATCGTTCGCTCCATGGAGGGGTATTCCCTGCCGGAATACATTCGGGTCAACGTGGGGCTTGTCGAGGAGAACGAGAGGTTTATAAAGGAGCTGAAAGCCCTTCTTTCCTGAAGGTGCCCTTCAGGTTTTGCGGTGCGGGCTTTTTGCGCTGTAGATGCTGTTGAAAACTCAGCATTGAGCCCTTCGGAGGAGATATGAAGGTATCCATTGTGGGATTTGGATTGATTGGCGGCTCCATCGCCCTTAACCTCAAGTCCAAGCTTCAGAATGTGGAGATTGTCGGGATTGACCCGGAAAAGAAGAATCTGGACTTTGGGGTGGAAAGGGGCTTTCTGGATGTTCCACGTGGAACAATCGGGGAGGAGGTCAGGGGGTCGGACTTTGTGGTTATAGCCACGCACCTGAATGCTTATAAAAGCGTTGCCGGTGAGCTTATAGGGCACCTTGAAGGCTCCGAGCTGGTTATGGATGTGGGTTCGGTTAAGGGGTTTGTGGTCAGGGAGGTTGCCCCCATCTTTGCTGAAAGGGGGCTCTCTTTCGTGCCGGCTCATCCCATTGCGGGAACGGAGAAGCAGGGGGCTCAGAATGCGGTTTTGGGCCTTTTTGAAGGGGCAAGGTGCATTATAACCCCTTGCAACAACGGGGAAGAGGAGCTGAGAAGAGCTGAATACTTCTGGGGTATTCTCGGCTCAAAGGTGGAGTATCTTGACCCCTTTGAGCACGATGCCATCTTCTCTCAGGTGAGCCACATCCCGCACCTCATAGCCTATGCGCTGGTTGATTATGTGGTGGAGGAGGAAGGGGGAAGGGCTGTGGACTATGCCGGCGGCGGATTCAGGGATTTTACCAGAATTGCCGCAAGCTCTGCCGAGATGTGGAGCACCATCTTTGAGCTTAACAGGGACAATGTGATAGAGGACCTTGAGAGGTTCATGGAGCTTCTGAATGTGTATAAGAGGGCGATAAGAAAGGGCAACTGGCAGGAGCTGAAGGAGCGGCTTGAGAAGGCGTCCAGAATAAGGGCGAACATGAAGTTTTCGTTTTGAGTAGGGGCGCAGGGAGCGCCATAAGATTTGGAGGTTTGTGTTATGAGGAAGGTGGCGGTGTTTTTGTTTCTGTTTGTTTTTGCAGGTCTTATTTATGCGGCCTGCCAGTTTTTTGTGAACTTTGACGACGAAAAGGGATATGGTCAGTCCCGGTATTTCGCTTCAATAGTTGGCTACTGGCATCTGGCAAAGGATGGGGACAACACGGTTTACGCCGTTGACGGCAGAAAGTGGGCGAGAGGAACCTTATCTCCCGGGGTTGCGGAAAAGGCGAAAGCCCTTTACGGGGAAAGGTACGCGGAGTTTCTGGACAGCGTCAGGGCGTACAGGTATTTCCCCCTTTCCATTTTTAAGCCCGTGGAAGACTTTTCCGGTGGTGAGATAAGCGTTAGGTTTAAGGCTGTGAGCGGAAGGATAGACAGGGCGGCGGGTATAGCCTTTGACATTAAAAAGAGCGGGGATTACCTCGTGGTGAGGGCAAATCCTCTGGAGAACAACCTCGTTCTCTTCAGGTTGAAAAGAGGAAGAAGGTCTGTGGTGCAGTGGATAAGGAATGTGAAGACCCCTTCAGGGGTGTGGCATACCTTGAAGGTGGTGATTGATGGAAAGAGGATAACGGGCTATCTAAACGGAAAGAGGTACATCAATTATGTTAACTCCACCCCCATACGGGGGAAGATAGGCTTATGGTCCAAAGCCGACTCCTATGTCTTCTTTGACGACTTCAGGGTCAGCTGTAGGTAGGCGGG
>JAADEW010000018.1 GCA_013153205.1 Deferribacteres bacterium
TCCGGCGCTGGCCCGCAACTGTAACCGGGGACGAAAGCCCGCTTGGTCCCGTCTTTTCGGGATGACAGGCCACTGGAGCTGGAGGGCTTTGGAAGGTTCGAAGGCTCTGGGAAGGCGCGGGCGAGTAGGATGATCCGGAAGCCAGGAGACCGGCCCGAAAGTGTATTCTCCCTTTAAAAGGGGAGAGGCCCTCGAGGAGTGGGGTTGATGTATATGAGGGGATTGCTGTGCCCCGGCTCCTTAAGGGCGCCGGGGCTTTTTTATTGCTGTGTTCTGAAGAGGTTGAGGTAGGACTGGGATAAATGTGTTGGTGTAAGATTAAGTTAAGACTAATTGATAGGAGGTGATGCTATGAGAAAGTGGTTGGTGGTGCTTGTTCTGGTCTTTTTTCCTTTTGCCGCCTTTTCCGCTGATATCTCTCAGCAGGAGCTGAGACAGCTTGCCGAAACCATTAAGGAGCTGAAGGAGAGGGTGGCGTCTCTTGAGGAAAAGCTCAAAAAGTATGAGGAAAGCGGGGCAAAAGGGGCTGGTGCCGGAGATGTTGCGGAGATGGAGAAGACCCTTTCCTCCCTCAAGGAGGCTCTGGGCAGTATAAAGATTTCTGCCGACATAACCATGGTGGGGCAGGGAACCATCAACAATGGGGACAACATCAGGGGTGAGGGAGATGTGCAGGACGGTGCGTGGAGCTTTGATTTTGAGGTTGAATCAAAGCTCTGGAAAGGAGCAACGGCTTACATGCTTATGGAAGGAGGGCAGGGAGAGGGCGTTGAGGACGAGGTGCCTACCCTTTCCGGTTTTAACGACGACGCTCCCGGAACGGAGAGTGCGCATGTGGAGGTGACCAAAGCATGGTGGGAGCAGGAGTGGGAAGGAAAATGGGGCAGTTTTGTATTTACTCTGGGTAAGGTGGATATAAGCGACTATTTTGACGCAAATGATGTAGCCAACGATGAGACCACTCAGTTTCTTTCAAGCGGTTTTGTCCACAACCTCGCTGTGGAGTGGCCCGATGATAACGGTCCGGGGGCAAGGCTCACCTTTCAGCCCGGCGATACTCTCTATGTGAGTCTGGGATGGGCAGAGGCTGATGGTGATTGGGAGGACATCTTTGACGACGGATTCGGAATAGTTGAGGTGGGGCTTCACACCAAGCTTTTCGGACTTGACGGGAACTACAGGGTTTATGCGTGGGTAAACTGCAAGGACCACCTTGACGTCTCCCACCTGAAAGATGTGGCAGAGGGGAAAAGAGCCGTGTCAGAGGTTGACGACGATAAGACCAACTGGGGAGTGGGCTTTTCCTTTGACCAGATGGTTGCGGAAAACATGAAGCTCTTTTTGAGGGGCGGTATAATGGATTCTGATGTGGTCTCTGGCAGTGTTGAGGGTGATGGGATTTCCGTTGATACCCTTCCCATCAACGGGGCTTTAAGCTTTGGCTTTTCCGTATCCGGTGCCTGCTGGGGAAGGGCTGGCGACGAGCTGGGTGTTGCTTTCGGGGTGGTCTTCGTTGACGACGAGGCTCAGAAGTTCTACCGGAATACCGAGCTCACCGATTACTATGACTACTTCAGGAAGCCTGACAGGGTTGATATAGCCAACGAATATCACCTTGAAGCCTACTACAGGATAAGCTTCTTTGACGGAAGGCTTGAGTTTACCCCTGACTTTCAGGTGGTCTGGAATCCCAACGGCATTGATAATGCCGATACCGTTTATGTGCTGGGAACGAGGATGCAGGTTAACTTTTAAAAAGGAGGTGCGCTATGAGAGGGTTTAGGACTTTGGTGATTGCAGGACTGATTTTTATCTGTTTATTTAGCTTTATCCAGCCTTCGGAGGCTAAGATGGAGAGAGGGAAGGAGAAGTCGGCTATCGTTCTTGCCTTTTTCGGCACCACTTATCCTTCCGGGTTGAAAGCGGTGGTGAATATACTCCAGACGGTCAAAAAGGCGTTTCCCAATACCGAGGTGAGGGTGACTTTCACATCAAACATCATCAGAAGCATATGGAGAAAGAGGCAGAAAGAAGCGAAACTGTGGCTTTCCCGCGGAGTGCCCAAAGAGATTCTCTACGTTAAAGGGATACTCGCTACTATGGACGAACTTCAGGAGAGGGGCTACAAAAACATAGTGGTTCAGTCCACGCACATATACCACATGGAACAGGTGGAGGACCTCCTCTCTTACATAAGGGCGTTGAGGTCTATTGAGACGGTCAAGGAGAGGTGGAGACCGTTTCACAAAATTGCTTTTGGCAGGCCCATCTTTGGGGGTGTGGGGGATAAATACGATTATCACGAGGACCTGAAGAAAGCAGTTCTTACTTTGAAGGACGACGTTGAGCTTGCAAGGAGAAAGGGAGCTGTTCTCGTCTATATGGGACACGGTAATGAGTTCTGGTCCACCGGCATTTACATTGAAGCTCAAAAGATGTTCAGAAAGCTCTTTCCCGATGTGCAGGTCTTTGTTGGAACGGTGGAGGGCTTTCCCTCTCTGGATGACGTGCTCTATCTGCTGAAGACCCATGCAAAGAGCAAAAAGATTATCCTGAAGCCGCTTATGGTTGTGGCTGGAGACCATGCGCACAATGATATGGCTGGAGATGAGCCTGATTCATGGAAGAATGTTTTTGAGAAGAACGGATTTGAGGTGACCCCCATCTTTGAAGGGCTTGGGGAGAAACCGGGTATAGCAAACATAGTGGTTGAACACATTAAAGACGCCGCAAGAGATGCCGGTATAGTTCTGAAATGACGGAGATAGAGGTCAGGTCTTTAAGAAAGAGGTTCGGAAATATAGAAGCTCTGAAAGGCGTGGATTTTGAGGTTAAAAGTGGTGAGATTTTTGCCTTTCTGGGTCCCAACGGGGCGGGTAAAACCACCACCATAAACATACTGACGGGACTCATACTGAAGTATGAAGGGGAAATCTTTTATCGGGGGGAGCCTTTCTCCCCCCACAACCTCAAGTTCAAAAAGCTGATAGGGGTTGTCCCCCAGCACAACAACGTTGACAGGGACCTGTCTGTTGAGGCAAACCTCAAGGTTCACGGATACCTTCACGGCATCTTTGGGAGGAGGCTGAAGGAGGCTATAGACCGGGTTCTGGAGTTCACCGGACTTACCAACCACAAAAAGAGAAAGGCAGACCATCTTTCAGGTGGTATGAAGAGGAGGCTGGTTATAGCGAGGGCTTTGATGCACAATCCGGGTATCCTCTTTCTGGATGAGCCTACAGTTGGACTTGACCCTGCCGTGAGAAGGAGCATGTGGGACCTGATAAGAAGCGTTAACTCGCTTAAGGGATGCACCGTGTTTCTCACCACCCACTACATAGAGGAGGCTGAAATCCTTGCGGATACGGTGGTTATAATAGACAGCGGCAGGGTGGTGGCCTGCGGAAAACCCGATGAGCTGAAGAGAAGGGTCGGCAGGTATGCCCTTGAGATTTACTACCAGGACAGGATTGAGGAGGAGTTTTTTGAAACCAGAGAGGAAGCCCTTGAAAGGCTGAAAAGCCTTGATGTGCCTGCTAAAATAAGGGAAGTTAACCTTGAGGATGTGTTCCTGAAGATAACGGGAAGGAGAATAGAGGTTTGAAAGGGGTATGGGCGGTTTTTTACAGGGAGGTTATGTTTCTGAAGCCGAGGTTTTTAAAGGTGATGCTTTCCTCCATCATATATCCCGCTCTGTTTCTGCTTGCCTTCGGCTACGGTCTCGGGAAGAACGCCAGGGTGGGAAATCTGGATTATGTGGTCTTTCTTATTCCCGGGTTGATAACCATGAGCAGTATGAATCAGGCTTACGGCATCTCCCTTGAGGTTCACATATCCCGCTACTACTTCAAGATATTTGAGGAGTATCTTCTTGCTCCCATTAACCGCTGGGAGATAGTGGTGGGCGAGCTTCTCTACGGAATATTCAAAGGGCTTATCCCGGCTTTCTTCATCACCCTTTATGCCCTTATTTCCGGGATTGGCATAAGGTTGAATCTGGTTTTTGCCATATGCCTGCTTCTGCATCTTATCTGCTTCTCTCTCATCGGCTATGTGATTGCCATGCTGGTCAAGTCCCATGCGGACCAGGCGGCTTTCAGCTCTTTTGTGATGGTTCCCATGATATTTCTTTCGGATACCTTTTACCCTATTGAGAAGATGCCTGCGCTGGCGAAGTACATCGGTTACCTCTTTCCCCTCACCTATTCCACCAAACTGATAAGAGGGGCTCTTTTAGGGATAGATTCTATGGTTACTTTCAGGAATTTTGCCCTTCTGTTCACCATAACTTTTGCGCTTTTTGTAATTGCTATATGGGTGACTCAAAGGGCGGAGGTGGTGTAATTAAAAAGCGATACCTTTTTGCTCTTATCCTGCCCCTTGTAGTGGGGGGAGTCTCGCTTTTTGTGGGTTCCGTTAAGGTGAGCCCGTTTCACCTAACAGGTGAGGGGCTTTACATTCTGAAAACCTTCAGGTTTCCCAGAGTGGTATTTGCTCTCATAAACGGTGCCCTTTTGGGGGTGAGCGGCTGTGTTTATCAGCTTATCCTGCGCAATCCCCTTGCCGATGGCTTCACCACGGGAGCCGCCGGTTCATCTGCGGTGGGAGCCGTTGTTGCCATATCACTGGGACTTCCCATAGGGTATGTGCCTGTTCTGGCGCTGGTATCAGGTCTTCTGGGTCTCTTTTTGGTTTACAGGATTTCCTCAAGAGGGGGGCTGATAAACCCTGTTACCATGATACTTGCAGGGGTTGTGGTCAACATCATATCTTCGTCTGTAATAGGATTCCTCAAATACGCCTTTGAGGAGTCTGTTACCGCCGTTGTCTTCTGGCTTATGGGGGGCTTTTACGCGGTAAGCTATTCCAAGATAGCTTTTGCTTTTCTGGTCTTTGTAGCCGGCTTTCTCTTTCTGATTTCCAGGGGAAGCACCCTTGATGTCCTCTCCTTTGACGACCTCTCTGCTAAAAGCATGGGGGTTGATGTGGACAGAATGAGGCTTGTTCTTTTTGTGGTTTCAACCCTTTTTGTGGCGGTGAGTGTCTCCTTCTGTGGAATAATAGGCTTTGTGGGGCTGATAGTGCCTCACATTGTGAGAGCCATTTTCGGTGCGGGTATGAGGGATAATCTGCTCTTTTCCGCCTCTTTTGGAGCCTCTCTTCTATGTCTGTCCGATGCCCTTTCAAGGAGCGTCATCCCGTCAGGAGGAGAACTGCCCGTGGGTATCGTTACTTCCATTTTTGGAGGGGGATTCTTCCTCTATCTTCTCATCAGGCGGCAGAGGGAGCTCTGGCATGTATGACTTGAGGGTGTCCGGTCTTTGCGTGGAAAGAGGTGGGTTTCGGCTTGGGCTTTCTCGCCTTTTCATAGGATACGGCGAGAAGGTGGCGGTCATGGGGGAAAACGGCTCAGGGAAGAGCACCCTGCTGCTTTCTCTGTGTGGAATGTTGTCTTTTAGGGGGGAGGTTTTATACGGTGATAAGCCTGTTTCCGCACTCTCTTTCAGGGAGAGGGCGAGGATTTTTTCCTACCTGCCGCAGAATCCGGAGATACTTTTTCCCTACACTGTTGAAGAGATAGTTTCTCTGGGATTTGACCGTTCGGATAAAGACTTTTTAAAGGAGGTTTTCAGCCTTTTTGAGCTTGAGGCAATGAAAAAAGCCAGGATAACGGAGCTTTCGGGAGGGGAGAAGAAGCGCGTTTTTATAGCAAGGGCTGTGGCTCAATCCGCTCCCATTCTCTTTCTGGATGAGCCCACATCCTCTCTTGATGTGCGGCACAGGGTGCGGTTTCTGGAGTATTTGAAGGAATTGAAGAAGACTGTCTGTTGCGTGATGCACGATGTTAACGAAGCTTTGAGGTATTTTGACCGCTTTTTATTTTTAAAAAAGGGTGAGCTGGTGTATGATTTAAAAAAGGAGGAGGTCAATGAGGAAGTTCTTTCTGACGTTTTTGATGTTGCTGTCTCTTCTTGCCAGTGTTTCGTCTTTTCCTGCTCACGCTAAGGTTTACAAAAGGGTTGTGGTGCTTGCTCCTGCCGCCGTTGATATTTTTGAGAAGCTTGACGCCGCAGACCTGATAGTGGGAGTTACTAAAAATGTTAAGGGGCTTCCCCATGCAAAGAGGGTCGGGTCCCACATAAGGCCCAACCTTGAGCTGATAGCCGCGTTATCTCCGGATTTGATTGTTATATCTTCAAACAGGTTTTTTGCTCCGGCTTTTGCGAAAAAGCTGAACGCGGATATCTTTTACTACAACCCGGTTACCCTTGAGGGTATTATCGCCAAGATAGAGGAGCTTGCGGGATTGATAGGAAGAGAGGATAAGGCTTACTCTCTGGTGAGAGAGCTTAAAAATAAGCTTTCTTCTGTCAAGCCTCTCAAAAAATCTCCCCGGGTTGTGTATGAGGTTATGGAGCATCCCCTCATCTTTGCCGGTAAGAAGAACATTGTGGCGGACATAATACAGAAGGCGGGGGGAACCTTCCTTCCAGATATTCCCAAGAAGTTTGTTAGATTTTCTTACGAGAGGATTCTGGTGTTGAAGCCAGACATATACATCTATCAGGTGGGTCCCATGAACAAGAATCCCACCCCTCCCCTCAAAAGGCCTTATCTCAAGGGGCTAAAAGCTGTCTTTTTAAGGGTCAACGAGCTTGACTTTTCCCGACCCAACACCAGAAGCTTTGATAACGTGCTCTTTCTCAACAGGGTATTTTATGAGCTGGAGGAGTAGAGATGGAGAAGGCACCGCACTTTTGTCTTGAAGGCATAACGCCGGACGGAAAGGTTAAGACCATATGTCTGGACGAACTTCTTTCGCAAAAGCCTTTTCTGGTTCTTTACTTTTATCCTAGGGACAACACCCCCGGATGCACCAAGGAGGCTTGTGAGTTCAGGGATAACCTTTCACGCATTACCCCCTATGCCACCGTTGCCGGAATAAGTCCGGACAGCATCAAAAGCCACGAGAATTTCAGAAAGAAGCATGAGCTCAACTTTTACCTGTTGAGCGACCCTGAAAAGGAGGTGTGCAGGTTATACGGGGCATACGGGGAGAAGAAGATGTATGGCAAGGTGCGGGAGGGAGTTATAAGGTCAACCTTTATTATCTCATCCGATGGGATTATTTTAAAGAGTTGGAGAAACGTCAGGGTCAAAGGGCACGTTGACAAGGTGATTGAAGAGCTCAAAAGACTTTCGGAGGGTGAGGGTGAGTGAATTCGTGGCAGTTATGACCACCACGGATGATGAGAAGGTGGCTGAAAAAATTTGCAGAACATTGGTTGAGGAGAGGCTTGCCGCATGTGCGCAGGTTATTAAAGGCATAAAGAGCTTTTACTGGTGGGAAGGGAAGGTGGAGGAGAGTGAGGAGTTTCTGATATTTTTGAAAACAAAGGCACAGCTTCTTCCGAGGCTTGAAGAGAGGCTGAAGAGGCTTCACAATTATTCCGTTCCGGAGATAGTGGCTCTGCCTTTTGTTTCCGGTAGCAGAGAGTATTTTGACTGGATGCTTGAGAATCTGATTTAGAGGAAATTTTTTTAAAGTTGGCGTAATCTTTTCCGATTTAAACTGTAAGTCCGGCGGTTGTGGAGGAAAGGGAATGTTCAGGCGGCTTTCCATAGGGACCAAGATAATACTTATCGTTATTCTGGGATTTTTGCTGAGCTATTTGATTAACGTTTACGTTACCAAAAGGGAATTTGTTCGCTTTGCCATAGAGAAGCTCGTTGAGCGTGCAAGGGGTGTGGCTATCGTTGCTGAAAACACCATGAAGTATGTTGATGAACTTCACAGGGAAGGGGTCTTTAACGACAGGGTTCTTGAGGAGGAGTTTAAAAAGAGCGTTGAAGCAGGTGTTCCCATTACCCAGACCAAGCTCTACAAAGCGATACCTGTGGTTGCCGGGTGGCAGGTGGCGATGAGAAGGGCTAAGGAGGCAGGCTATCAGTTCCGCGTGATAAAGCAGAACCCGAGGAATCCTGCCCATCAGCCCACCGCCTTTGAGAACGAGATGCTCAATGCGGCTAAAAAAGCCGGAAAAAATGAGATATGGCGGCTTTCCCCGGACGGCAAAAAGCTTTATTACATGCGCCTTTTGAGGCTATCCAAAAGCTGTCTCAAGTGCCACGGGAGCATAGAAGACGATGTGAACCACGATGGAGTGGATATCACCGGTGCCAGGATGGAAGGGTGGAAGGAAGGGGAGTTCCACGGTGCCTATGTCTTTATAGCTGATATGGGCAGGGTCTATCAGGAGGTCAACAGCGTCATGCTGAAGCAGATAGCCTATGGCGCCGTGGTGGTTGCTCTGGTGATACTTCTCATCTGGTTTGCCCTGAGGAAGTTGCTTTCCGAACCTGTGGCAAAGCTTGTGGAAGCCCTTGAGCTTCTTGCCGAAAGGAACCTCGGAATTGAGCTGAATCTGGATAGGGAGGACGAAATAGGAGCCATTGCTGAAAGCGTTAACAGGACCGCATCGGGTATGAGGGAAGCGGTTCTTGAGGTTAAGGAAGCCAAGGACGAGATAGAGACCAGCGTGGACAACCTTTCCGGAATTGCGGAGGAGGTGAAGAGAGGGGCTGAGGAGCAGTTTGAGCGGGTGGACCAGGTGGCAGCGGCGTCCGAGGAGTTCAGCGTAACCAGCCAGACCGTAGCCAATTCCGCCGCTTCAGTGAGGGAGAAGGCGGTTGAACAGTCGGAGAAGGTGAAGATAGGCGAGGAAGCGGTGAAGGGCATGATGGAGAAGATGAGGGAGATAGCGGAGGCGGTGGAGCATTCAGCTCAAACCATTGAAAAGCTTGGCAAATCCAGCGAGAGAATAGGCGAGATAACCAACGTCATAACGGAGATAGCCGAGCAGACCAATCTCTTGGCGCTTAACGCGGCTATTGAGGCGGCAAGAGCCGGCGAGCACGGAAGGGGCTTTGCCGTGGTGGCTGACGAGGTGAGGAAGCTTGCGGATAGAACGCAGAAGGCTACTAAAGAGATAGCAGAGATGGTCAACAGTATAAGAAACGATTCTATGGAAGCGGTGGATAAGGTGAAGGAGGGAGTGAACAAGGTTGAAGAGGGGCTGGAGATTTCCGACAGGGTCAGCGAGGTTTTAAGCTCCATAGTGGAAGCGGTTGAGAGCATTACGGAGATGTCCCTTGAGATAACCAATGCCACCAAAGAGCAGGAGATTGCTTCCAGAGACATAGCCGATAACATTCAGGTTCTGGCGGATGTGGCTTCAAAGAATAAAGAGAACGCCAGAGAGATGGTAGAGGTCCTTGAATTCGTGAAGAGGGCTATACAAAACCTGAAAAGGGTGGTTGAAAGCTTTAAGTTCTGATTGGCTTGCTTCCCCTAACTTTGGACTTGCGTAATTTATCGGTTTGACATAACCTCTTTCCTAACCTGATACGTTAGGGGTCTGCGATGGTTGTTTTGCTTTCTAACGATGATGGAGTGAACGCTTTTGGTCTGCATGCGTTGAGGAAGGAGCTGTCAAAGATTGCCGATGTCTGGGTGGTGGCACCCGACAGGCAGAGAAGTGCGGCAAGCCACTCTTTGACCCTTCACAGGCCCCTCAAGGTCACCGAAATTGAGGAGAAGGTGTTTGCCGTGGACGGAACCCCGACAGATGCGGTTATTCTCGGCATCAACAAGCTTATGCCGGTTAAACCGGATATAGTGGTATCGGGGATAAACGAAGGTCCCAATCTGGGCGATGACATAACCTATTCTGGAACGGTCTCTGCCGCCATGGAAGGGACGATTCTGGGGGTGCCTGCCGTTGCCACCTCCCTTGCCGTGGCGGATTTTAAGAATTACAGAGCCGCCGCAAAGGCAGCGGTCAGAATAGTTGAGTGGGTTTGCGAAAACGGCTTGCCTGAGGGTGTTTTGCTCAATGTGAACTTTCCTGATGTCAGGGAATACAGCGACTTTAAAGGGGTCAGGTGGACCCGTCAGGGGAGGAGGATATACACCGATTACATTTACGAGTTGAAAGACCCCCGCGGCAACGTTTATTACTGGATAGGCGGTTTTCCCGTTGAAGACCATGAGGATAACGACGACGGCGAGGAGACGGATATTGGAGCGGTGAAAAAGGGCTTTATATCCATAACCCCGGTTAAACTGGATTTGACCGACTACAGTATGCTGGAGCGGGTAAAAAACATAAAGCTGGAGCTGTGAAGCATGTTTGAGGAGAGAAGAAAGGCTCTGGTTGAGCTTCTCAGAAAAAAAGGCATCAGGGACGAGAGGGTGCTTAACGCCATCCTCAGAGTTCCCCGCCATCTCTTTGTGCCGCCTGAGCTTGTGGACAGGGCATACGACGACCGCCCCCTGCCCATAGGTAAGGGACAGACCATCTCTCAGCCTTACATAGTGGCTCTTATGACTGAAGCCCTGGGAATAGACGAGGATTCCAGGGTGCTTGAGATAGGCACAGGCTCCGGATATCAGGCGGCTGTTCTGGCGGAGATAGCGAAGGATGTCTATACCGTAGAGAGAATCCCGGAGCTTTCCGAAAGGGCGAGGAAGATAATTGAGGGGTTGGGATATAAAAATGTTTTCTTCAAGGTGGGAGACGGCACCTGCGGCTGGCCCGAACATGCCCCCTATGATGCCATTATAGTAACTGCCGCATCTCCCAGAATTCCTAAGCCTCTGATAAAACAGCTTAAAGTGGGGGGGAGACTTGTAATACCTGTGGGTAATGAATTGACACAGGAGCTTCTTAGGATTACAAAGATTACCGAAGACGGAAAGGTAGATATTGAGTCTTTGGGTGGCTGTGTTTTTGTGAAGCTGAAGGGAAAGTATGGATGGGAAGAATAGACGGGGCGTAGCGCAGCCTGGTAGCGCACCAGCTTCGGGAGCTGGGGGTCGCCGGTTCGAAGCCGGCCGCCCCGATTTTATTATCGGTGTTATAGGTGCCTCCATCGCCACCTCCCGTGATTTGGAGAATGCCTTTGCAATCGGTAAACTCATAGCACAGCTTGGGTGTGCCCTTATATGCGGCGGGCTTGGCGGGGTGATGGAGGCTGCCGCCAGAGGGGCTAAGGAGGCAGGTGGGCTGACCATCGGGGTAATCCCCGGCTACAGCAAATCCGACGCCAATCCGTATATTGACGTGCCTATTGCAACGGGACTGGGCCATGCGAGGAATGTGATAATAGCGGCTACCTCCGATGCGCTTGTGGCTGTGGGGGGTGAGTATGGAACCCTTTCTGAGATAGCCTTTTCCCTTAAGATGGGAAAGCCTGTTATATCCCTTTTCAGCTGGGATATACCCGGGGTGATAAAAGCAGGGGACCCGGAGGAGGCTTTTGCCCTTCTTAAGGAGGTCCTTTCTTGCTGAGAAGGATTGTCCTTTTCCTTTTGATTCCTGCCATCTCCTACTCGGCACAGCTTTGCGTTTACAGGGTTAAAAAGGGGGATACCCTGCTGAAGATAGCAAAAAGATACGGGGTCAGTAAGACGAGGCTTCTGCGTCTGAACAGGGGCAACATCAGAAATCCCAATGTTCTTGTGGTTGGGCAGAGGATATTCGTTCCCTGTAAGAGGGGAGAGATTCCGAATTTCTGCGTCTATAAAGTGAAAAAGGGAGAGACCCTTATCATGCTTGCGAGAAGATTTGGCCTGTCCCTTGAGTTTATCAAGCGGGTAAACGGTATAACCAACCCTTCAAGAATCAGGGTGGGTATGCCTTTGAGAGTCCCCTGCGAAAAGCTCGTTGAGTGGAAGATAAAGAGAAAGATAAAGCCTTACGATTCCAAGGGGATTCTCGGCGAAAAGTTTAAGCTTAAAGGGATGTGGTTCTACAATCCGCTGAAGAGAGCCACCATCGCCGTCAAAATTGCGGAAAGAATAGACATTCCCGTTAAGCGGGGAAACTACATTTACGCCACCTATAACGGGGTGGTTATATACGCCTCTTCTACCATTAACGGGCTTTCCTCTTTGGTGATAATAAAGCATCCGGGAGGGTTATACAGCATATACGCCGGAGAGAACCTGGTGTGGAAGGTGAGGGAAGGTATGCGGGTCAAAAGGGGGGCTTTTATAGGTTTTGCAAAGGCTGATACCCTGCTGCACTTTGAGATAAGGCATGGGGAAAAGCCTTTGAATCCTGAAAAATATATGATAGTTGAATCTAAAAAGACCGGTAGGGAGTGACAGATGAAGATATCCGTTATTGGTGCTGGCTATGTTGGAGTGGTTACTGCCGCCTGTTTTGCAGAGTTTGGCAACGAAGTGGTCTGCGTTGATAAGGTAAAAGAGAAGGTGGAAGCCCTGTCTGAGGGGAAGATACCCTTTTATGAGCCCGGACTTGAGGAGCTCGTAAAGAAAAACCTGAAAGAGGGCAGGCTCTTTTTCACCTCGGACATTGATAAAGCCATTCAGGACGCTCTGGTCATCTTCATCGCCGTGGGAACTCCTCCCAGAGGGGATGGGTCTGCGGACCTCACCTATGTTGAGGAGGTTGCGAAAAAGATTGCTGAGAACCTCAACGACTACAAGGTGGTGGTTACCAAAAGCACCGTTCCGGTGGGAACGGGCCACAGGATAAAAGAAATTATAGAAAAGGCGAGGAACAACAACTGCTCCTTTGACGTGGCTTCTAACCCTGAGTTTCTGCGGGAGGGCTCTGCCGTTTACGACTTCATGCATCCGGACAGGGTGGTGATTGGGACTGAGAGCGATTCTGCAAGGGCAATTTTGAGGGACCTTTACCGGCCCCTTTATCTAAGGGATACCCCTTTTGTTTTCACTGACATAAAGACTGCAGAGCTTATAAAATACGCTTCCAACTCCTTTCTGGCTATGAAGATATCCTTCATCAACGAAATAGCCAATCTGTGCGACATAATAGGTGCGGATGTGCATGTGGTAGCTAAAGCTATGGGGCTTGACGGCAGGATAGGTCCTAAATTTCTCCATCCGGGGCCCGGTTTCGGAGGCTCCTGTTTTCCCAAGGATACCAGGGCGCTAATCAAGATAGCCGAGGAGAGGGGGTATGACTTCAAGCTGGTTAAAGCAACCGTTGAGGTCAACGAGCTTCAGAAAGAGCGCTCTTTTCAGAAGATAAAGGACATGCTCGGCGGAAGCGTTTCGCAGAAGAGGGTTGCCCTTCTCGGCCTTTCCTTCAAGCCCAACACCGACGACATCAGGGAGTCACCTGCCATATACATAGCCAGAAGGCTGAGGGAGGAAGGGGCGTATGTAAGGGCTTTTGACCCTGCCGCCATGGACAATGCAAAAGCTGAGCTGGGGGACGAAGGGATATATTACGCCGAAAGTGCTTATGACGCCGCAAACGGTGCCCACGCAGTTGCCGTGGTTACCGAATGGAATCAGTTTAGAAACCTTGACCTTGCCCGGCTTAAAGAGGCTATGGAAGGGGATGTGCTCGTTGATTTGAGGAACATATATGAGCCTGAAAAAGCCAGAAAAATAGGCTTTAAATATACGGGTATGGGGAGGAGTTGATGTTTATCGTCTCCAATTTTATCAGGGCGCTGGCATACATACTGGATATGGTTTTGAAGCTCTACTTCTGGATAATAATTATAAGGGCGATTATTTCGTGGGTTAATCCTGACCCCTATAATCCCATAGTGAGGTTCCTCTATCAGGTTACCGAGCCTGTGTTGAGACCCATAAGGAGAATAATTCCGCCTATAGGTGGTATAGATTTGTCTCCCATGGTGGTGATACTGGTGATATATTTTCTGCAGATTTTTCTCGTTCCTACCCTTCTGCAGATTGCTTACAGCCTGAGATGATAAGGGAAAAGCAGGGCAGGGTTTTTATTGACGTAAGGGTTCAGCCCAGAGCATCCAGAAAGAGGTATGAGTGTGCAGACGGGGTGGTGAAGCTGTGGGTTACGGCTCCACCTGTTGACCAGAAGGCAAATGAGGCGGTTGTGGAGTTTGTGGCTGAAATCCTTTCGGTGAGAAAGAGCGCGGTCAGAATAGAGAAGGGGCTTAAATCTAAAAACAAGGTGGTGTCCGTGGAGGGACTGCCCCTTGAAAAAGTTGTGGAGAGGTTGAAATGCTGAAACCCGTTTATCTTACCGAAGACGACGCCGTTGCCATAATAGACCAGAGGAGACTGCCTCTTGAAGTTGTCTGGCTCAAGCTCAGGGCGGTTTCAGAGGTGGCTGAGGCTATAAAGACCCTTGCCGTGAGGGGAGCTCCTGCCATAGGCATTGCGGCGGCATACGGGGTTTACATTGCCGTCAAGGACTTTACTGAAGGGTATGACGCCTTTTACGAGAGGTTCAGGAAGGCTAAAAAGCTTCTTGCTTCCACCAGACCCACCGCCGTTAATCTCTTCTGGGCTCTTGATAGGATGGAGAGGGTGCTCAAAGAGAATCCCCTCCTTCCTGTCCACAAGCTTGTGAAAAAGCTGAGGGCGGAGGCCGTAAAGATTCAGGAGGAAGACCTTGAAAGCTGTATAAGAATGGGGGAACTGGGGGCTGAGCTTCTGCCGGATGGTGCCAGGGTTCTGACCCACTGCAATGCCGGTGCTCTCGCCACTGGGGGATACGGAACCGCTTTGGGGGTGGTGCGTAAGGGCTATGAAAAGGGAAGGGTGGAGCTCGTGTGGGTTGACGAAACCCGTCCACTTCTTCAGGGGGCAAGGCTCACCGCGTGGGAGATGGAATACGAGGGCATACCCTACAAGGTGGTTACCGATAACATGGCAGGTTTCCTCATGTCCAAGGGGATGGTTGATGTGGTGATTGTGGGAGCCGACAGAATAGCGGCGAATGGGGATACGGCGAACAAGATAGGCACCTATTCTCTGGCTGTTCTTGCAAGGCACCACCGCATTCCTTTCATAGTGGCGGCACCGGTTTCAACCTTTGACCTCAGCCTCTCAAGGGGTGCCGACATTCCCATTGAGGAGAGAAATGAGCTTGAGGTTCTTGAGTTCAGAGGAGTGAGGGTTACTCCAAAGGGCGCAAAGGCTTATAACCCCGCTTTTGACGTGACTCCTTCTGAGCTAATCAGCTTTATAGTGACGGAGAAGGGAGTGATTGAGCCTCCCTTCAGTAAAAACATAGAGGCTCTTTTGAGAAATGAAGATAAGGTGTAAAAACTGCGGTGCTCAGTATTTTATCAAGGATGAGCTCATCACCGAAAAGGGGATAAGGGTAAAGTGCGGAAAGTGCGGTTATACCTTTGTTATAAAGAAGAGAATAAGAAAAAGAGAGCTGTCCCGGACAGAGAAAAAGACGGAAAAACCCCCTTTAGTGGCAGAGCCTGAAAGGCATGAGGTGGTTGAATCCCCTGTGGAGGAAGCTGGCTCTCAGGAAGAGTCTTTGCTTCTTGAATGGAAGAGCTCGCCTTTCTCTTTGCGGCTTCTTTTCATAATTCTTGTGGTGGCTTTTCTGGCTGAGGCAACTTTTTACTTTTACAAGTATCGGCAGGTCAAAAGGGAGGAGGAATACTTCTATCTTTTGAGGAATCTGGAGTATGGGTATCTGGATGACTTTCTTCGGAATGCCGCAAAAGTGGTGAATAAAACCTCTGACCCGGTCTTCTTTTACCTTCTGGGAGAAGCCTATTACATTCTGCAGGACGAAAGATACAGGGCTTACTTTAAGAAAGCGGCTGAGCTTGTAAGCGACAGGGCGGTTAAGGGCTCTCTGCTGATAAGAGCCGGAGATGTAGCCCGCGGACTTGAGCTTTTGAAAGAGGTCCTTGTGGTGTCTGAGGGAAATCCGGTGAAGGTTAAAAACGACATGGCTGTGGGGCTTTTGAAGCTGAACGACACGCAGGGCCTTGACATACTGAAGGGCATCTCAAAGGATGTGGTGTTTGTTCCTGAGTTTAACCGCTCTGTCTATTTCCTTGAAAACCGAAGGCTTGATGAGGCGAAAAAGCTTACCGAGCATCTTTACGGTATGTTTCCGGGGGACCCTATGCCCATGGTGAACCTTTCAGCCATCCTTATTGAGGAGAAAAAGCCCTTTGAGGCACTTCAGATTCTTCTTATGGCAAGGGGCAGACACAAGTATATGCCCCTTGTGATACACAACCTGAGGGTTGCCTACTCCATGGTCAAAAGCGAAAAGGCAAAGGTTTACGCGCAGAAAGACCTCGTGGACAGAAAAGGACCTGCGTGGGTCTCCTATCAATACCTGCTTAACCCGGAGATGAAGGAATGAAGGTTGTTGGCGTTGATGTTGGTGGGACCCAGATAAAGGCGGCGGTTTTTGACCTGAATGGCAATATGCTAAAGTCCACCAGAGCACCCACTGAAAGCAGACTCGGAAAGGAGAGGGTGCTTTCCAATATAGTCTCGGTTATTGAGGGATTGTTTTCAGAGGATGTGGCCGCCTTGGGGGTTGCAGTGGCAAGCCCTCTGGACCCGGTGGAGGGGATTCTGTATTATCCGCCCAATCTTCCCGGTTTCGGCGTTTTCAACATCAAAAGCTTTCTGGAAGAAAGATTCGGCGTTTCTGTGGTGGTTGACAACGATGCCAACCTTTACGCCTACGGAGAGTGGGTCAGGGGGGCAGGTAGAGGGGCGCAGGTTCTGCTTTGCGTTACTGTGGGAACGGGAATAGGGGGAGGGCTCATACACGGCGGTAATATATGGCACGGCGCCCACGGTATGGGGGCGGAGTTTGGACACATAACCGTTGACCCTGATGGTCCCGTATGTAACTGCGGCAACAGAGGGTGTCTTGAAGCGATGGCTTCCTCTTACTTTCTCGTGGGATATGTTGAGAGGAGGTTGAGGGAAGGGGTTGCTTCAAGGCTTGCTCCTTTAAGAGGTGTTCTTGAGCCGAAACTGATTTACGAAGCGGCTCTTGAAGGGGATACTCTTGCCCACGAGGCTTTTGCCGTTGTTGGGAAAAATCTCGGCGTGGGTCTTTCCTCTTTGATAAATGCCCTTGACCCTGATGTTGTAGTAGTCGGGGGTGGACTATCAAAGGCGGGTATGATACTATTGGAACCGGTTAAAAAAGAGATTTATGCCAGAACCCTGAAAGGTATCAGGGATAGGATAAGGGTGGAGACTGCTGTTTTAGGTGAATTTAGTGCTGTCTATGGTGCGGCATACCTTGCTATCAAAATAATCGGAGGTGATAGATGAAGGTAACCATAAGTGTGATTAAAGCCGATATAGGCGGGTATGTGGGCCACAGCAACATGCATCCCAAGCTCATTGAAATGGCTCAGGAGAGCCTTGATGCGGCCAGAGCTGACGGGATGATAATAGACTACTATGTGGCTTACTGTGGAGACGACCTTTCCCTGATAATGACCCACACCAGAGGGGAGGACAACGCCGATATCCACAAGCTTGCCTGGGACATATTCCTGAGGTGCACCGAGGTTGCCAAGAAGCTCAAGCTCTACGGTGCCGGGCAGGACCTTCTTTCCGATGCCTTCAGCGGCAATGTCAAAGGCATGGGTCCCGGCTGTGCGGAGATGGAGATTGAGGAGAGAAAGAGCGAGCCCATCATAATATTTATGGCTGACAAGACCTCTCCGGGGGCGTGGAATCTTCCTCTTTACAGGATGTTTGCCGACCCGTTTAACACGGCGGGGCTTGTAATAGACCCTTCAATGCATGACGGCTTCAAGTTTGAGGTGCTTGATGTTATTGAGAACAAGGTGATAGTTCTCTCCTGTCCCGAGGAGATGTATGACCTTCTGGTCTTCGTGGGGGCATCTGCAAGATACATGATAAAAAGCGTTTACAGGAAGACGGACGACGAGGTGGCGGCAAGAGCCTCCGTTCAGAGGCTTAACCTCATTGCGGGAAGGTATGTGGGTAAAGACGACCCTGTGCTTATTGTCAGGGCACAGTCAGGTTTTCCTGCCGTTGGTGAGGTTCTTGAGCCTTTTGCCTTCCCCCATCTGGTAGAAGGGTGGATGAGGGGCTCCCATCACGGTCCCTTCATGCCTGTCTCTTTTGAGCAGGCTACACCCACGAGGTTTGACGGACCTCCGAGGGTTATCGCGGCAGGATTCCAGCTTGCGGACGGCAGGCTCATAGGTCCAGTTGACATGTTCAAGGATGTTAGCTTTGATTACGCCAGGCAGAAAGCCCTTGAGGTTACCGAATACATCAGACGCCACGGTCCCTTTGAGCCTCACAGGTTGAGCCTTGAGGAGATGGAATACACCACTTTGCCGGCGGTGCTGGAGAAGCTTAAAGACAGATTCAAGGTGGCGGAGTAGCTGAAAGGGAGAGTTCCGAAATAAAAAGGGGGGCTTCACTTGGAGCCCCCTTTTACTTATTTTAGATACCATGAATGAGGCAAAACTTAAAAAAGCTTACGGACTGCTGTTGATTTTCTTTTCTCTTTTTATCGGTGTGTCCATGCTCTCCGTTATGTTCAACTGGTCCTCGTCTCTCGTTGGGGGACTGGGTCTTGACCTGGGTAAGTTCATGCTGGATTACGCAGGTGTTGCGGCTTTTGTGTTTCCTTTATCGGGGATTTTGATAGGGCTGGGGCTTTTGCTCTCAAAGACCGTGAAGTTTCTCAAGGTCTGTCTCTACCTTTTCGTTTTCTCCTTTGTCTTTATTCTCTTTTCATCGGTGTGGTTTGAGGGGAGGCTTACGGGTGATGTGGGCAGAATCGTAGGCCCTTTTGCCGTAAAGAGCGTGGGCAAACTCGGGGTCTTCCTTTTCATACTTGCCCTTCTTGCTTTTCTGTTTATAGCTTTGGATTTGGACAGATTTATCCCGAGGCTGAGGCTTCCCTCTTTTAGATTTCCGAGCTTCAGGAGAAAGAGGCGCTCGCGGCGGCCGTTTCATAGAGCGGCTTCCTCTGAAGTGATTTCCGAAGACGACGATGAAAAGGATGAAAGGTCTGCTTCCTCTTTTTCCGAGGAAAGTAGCCTGAAGAACAGAGGCGAGAGCGGGTTTGTGGAAAACCCCGTTCCGGTTAAAAGAAGGACCAATACGGAAGCTGACATTGCTCTGGCGGAAAGCCCCTCCAGTGATGCCGGGGAAAAGGGCGGTATAGAGATAGTTGAAGGAGGAGGGGACCTTGCAAACATCCTCGGTGTGAAGGAGGAGACGAAGGACGAGGAAGCGCCGCTTCCCCTTGCCAGAAGGTCTTACAAGCTTCCCGATGTCTCCCTGTTTAAGCCGTTCAAAAAGGAGAAACCCAAGGTTAACCCCAAGGTCCTTGAGGCAAAGGCTCTACTGTTAGAGGAAAAGCTCAGGGATTTCGGTGTTTCGGGCAAGGTGGTCAGTATCCACTACGGACCTGTGGTGAGCATGTTTGAATACAAACCGGCACCGGGGGTGAAGATAAGCAAGATAGTCAACCTTCAGGACGACATAGCCCTCGTTATGAAAGCCGGTTCCGTCAGGGTGGTGGCTCCCATACCGGGGAAGGATACCGTGGGAATAGAGCTCCCCAACGATGAGAGGGAGACGGTCTATTTCTCTGAAATAGCCGCATCCGATGTGTTTAAAGAAGCAAGCTCTTTCCTGACCCTGATACTGGGCAAGGACATATTCGGCAAGCCCTTCGTCAGCGACCTGCGGAAGATGCCGCATCTTCTCGTTGCCGGTGCCACCGGTTCGGGAAAGAGCGTGGCTTTGAACGCCATGATTTGCAGTATCCTCTTTAAGGCGACCCCTGAGGATGTGAAGTTTATTCTCGTTGACCCGAAAATGCTGGAGTTTTCCGTCTATAACGGAATTCCCCACCTCATCACCCCGGTGATTACTGACCCTAAAAAGGCGGCATCCGCCCTGTCATGGGTGGTTTCGGAGATGGAGAGGAGATACAGCCTTCTCACGCAGGAGGGGGTAAGGAGCATAGAGAGGTATAACCTTAAAGCCGCAAATCCCCTGCCGTATATAGTTATTGTCATTGACGAGCTTGCCGATTTGATGATGGTTGCGGGAAAGGATGTTGAGCTTCACATTGCAAGGCTTGCTCAAAAAGCGAGAGCGGCGGGGATTCACATTATCGTTGCTACCCAGAGGCCCTCTGTGGATGTTATAACCGGTCTGATTAAGGCTAACTTCCCGTCCCGCATATCTTTCAAGGTAAGCTCAAGAGTGGATTCCCGGACCATCCTTGACGTAATGGGAGCTGAAAAGCTTCTGGGGAACGGCGATATGCTTTTCATGCCTCCCGGTAAGTCTGAACTGATAAGGCTTCACGGTGCGTATATCAGCGACAGCGAGATAGAAGCCATTGCCGAGTTCTGGAGAAGACAGGCTCAGCCTGAGTATTCCGAAGAGATATTCGCCAAGCCCACTCTTAACGGATGTGGTGTTCAGGAGGATTACGACGAGCTTTACGAGGAGGCTGTGGAGTTCGTTACCAGACTGGGTTATGCCTCTGCTTCCCTGCTTCAGAGACGGTTCAAGATTGGATACAACAGGGCGGCAAGGCTTATAGAGATGATGGAGAAAAACGGTATAGTGGGACCTGCACAGGGCAGTAAACCCCGTGAGGTTTTGAAAAAACCCGAAGATAACCCTTCCGATTAAGCTCTGAACTTCTCTAAGTCTTCAGGACTGAGGTTTTCAAGCCATTCTTTAAGCAGTTCGTCTTTCTTTGACAAATCAAAGCTTTTTGCCTTCTGAAGGACTTCCTGGGTCACATAAATGGGCGCGTCTGCCCTTAAAGCAAGCGCTATGGCATCGCTTGGCCTTGAGTCTATCTCCAGAATTCCCTCTGCCGTTTTAAGAAAGATTGACGCATAGAAAGTGTTGTCTATCAGGTCGTTGACCACGATTTTCTCTATGGTGGTTTCAAGGGCTTCAAGGATGTTCTTGATGAGGTCATGGGTCATGGGGCGCGGGGTGGTTATCTTTTCAAGCTCAAGGGCTATGGCGTTTGCTTCAAAAAGGCCAATCCATATGGGCAGAGCTTTTCTGTCCTCCAGGTCCTTCAAAATCACTATGGGCGAGTTTGTGATGGGGTCAAGGATTATCTTGGCCACCTTCATGCGAATCATCTTCATCTACCTCCCTGCCATTTCTCCTCTGAGTTCATACATTTTGGCATCCGTTATCTTTATTTTAACTATATTCCCCAGATGGGATTTGTCACCTTTTACTTTCACCATCTTGAAGGTCCTCGTTCTTCCCAGAAGCTCGCCGTTTTCTTCGTCAAAGTCTTCAAACAAGACATCCACAACCCTGCCTATGTAGCTTTTGCTCATCTTCTGGGTGATTTCGTCCTGAACCTCAAGCAGTCTTTTAAGCCGCTCTTTCTTTACCTGAAGGGGAATATCGTCTTCCCACGAGCAGGCTTTCGTGAACTCTCGCGGGTTATAGACGAAGGCGAAGACCCCCTCGTATTCCACCTCTTTTATTAAATCCAGCGTCATCTCAAAGTCTTCTTCCGTTTCTGTGGGAAAGCCTACAATGAAATCGGATGTAAAGGCAAAGTATTTTCCCGCACCTTTTATCTTTTCTATTATTTCGAGATACTTTTGCCGGGTGTATTTTCTGTTCATGAGCTCAAGTATCCTGTCTGAGCCGGATTGGGCGGGCAGATGTATGTATTCGCACACCTTGGGCAGGGTGGTTACCGCTTCTATAAGGCGTTCGGAGAAGTCTTTGGGATGCGAGGTGATGAACCTTATCCACTCGATACCGTCTATCTCGTGAAGCTTCTCAAGCAGTTTTGCAAAGTCAATCTTCTCCTCAAGCCCTTTGCCGTAGGAGTTTACGTTCTGCCCTAAAAGGGTTATCTCCCTGTATCCTTCGTCTGCCAGCCTCCTTGCTTCCTCCAGTATATCCCGGCTCGGCCTGCTCACCTCCCTCCCCCTTACGAAGGGGACGATGCAGTAACTGCAGAAGTTATCGCATCCCTCCATTATGGTGATGTAGGCTCTGTAAGGGTTGTTCCGGGAAACGGGGTAGGAGAGGTCGGTTATGGGACACCTTCCGTTTTGCTCCACGAAAAGGGATTTTTTCCCTTCAAAGGCCTTTGATACGGCTTCGCCGATTTTGTAGATGTTTCTGGGACCTATTACAAATTTGACGTGGGGCATTCTTTCCATGAGCCTTTTCTTCTCTTTCTGGGCAACACACCCGCAGACCCCCACGATTTTGTCCGTCTTTTTAAACCTGCCGAGCTCGCTGTAAACCTTGTTGACCGGCTTTTCCCTGACGGCACATGTGTTGAGTATAATAACTTCTGCCTCTTTTTCGCTTTCTGCCCTCTCAAACCCGCAGGACAGAAGCACCCCCGCCATCTTTTCCGAGTCGTGCTCGTTCATCTGGCAGCCGAAGGTTTTTATGAAAAATCTGGGCGCCATCGGGTTTGTAAGATATGAACCTTGATGAAGTTAGTCAATGTTAAATTGTTGTGCTTTTTGGGAATTGAAATGGACTCATTTCACCAGTTTTGGAAGGAGAAGAACCAGCTCCGGCACATAGGTGATGAGAAGCAGAATCACTATGAGGAGTGCGACCATTGGAAGAACGGCTCTGCTTATCCTTTCAAGGGAGATGTTGGCTATGGAGCTTGCAACGTAAAGGCATATGGCAACGGGTGGGGTGACCATTCCTATTGCCAGTCCCGTGACCATGATAAGGCCGAAATGGACGAGGTTTATGTGAAGGGCTTCCACCACAGGCAGAAAAACCGGGGTGAGTATCACCAGAGCGGAAGCCGTCTCCATAAAGGTGCCGGCGGCTATTATCAGAAAGTCTATTATGAGCAATATCAGGAACTTGCTGTTGGTGAGACTCAGAAGCTTACCTGCTATAATCTGTGGAAGCCTTTCGCTTGCGAGGACCCAGCTGAAGATGCCGGAGGTTGATATTATCAAAAGAACCAGAGCTGTTGTCATGGCTGACTTGGCGAATATCTCGTAAAGGTCTTTTACGGAAATCTCCCGGTAAAAGAACAGGGCTATTATCAGGGCGTAGTCAACGGCTATGGCGGCGGCTTCTGATGGAGTGAAGACCCCTGAGAAGATGCCGCCCAGTATGATGAAGGGAGTGAGCAGGGCGAAAAATGAGGAGAAAAAGGTCTCTTTCACCCGTTTTAAGTCAAAACCTGCTCCTCTGGGGTAGTTGTATTTGTAGGCTATGTAGATGGCAAATGCTATGAGAGCCGCTCCCATGAGTATTCCCGGCACGAAACCACCTATAAAGAGCTTTGCCACCGACTGGTCGGCGAGCATGGCGTATATAATCATGGGCACGCTTGGTGGGATTACCACTCCTATGGTGCCGGCTGTTGCTATTAAGGCGGCGGAGTAGTCTGTTTTGTAGCCTTTTCTTTTCATCTCTGGAAGCAGAGCGGCGCCTATTGCCGCCGTGTCTGCCGCCGCCGAGCCGGATATGCCTGCAAAGAACATGGCTCCCACCACAACCACGATGGATAGCCCTCCCTTTATAAAGCCTAAAAGGGAGTCAACGAAGTCCACAAGCCTCTTTGATATCTGGCCCTTGGCAAATATGTCTCCTGCGAGTATGAAAAAGGGAACGGCAACGAGGGCAAATGTGTCTATGCTTGCGAACATCCTCTGGGGAACGAGCATGAGGGGGAATCCCCTGAGCATGAGGACGATGGTTCCTGAAAGCCCGATAGCCACTGCTATGGGAAGCCCTATCAGAATAAGCACTATAAATGCGCCGAAGAGAATCACTCCCATCTGCCTGCTCCCAGAACCTCAAGTATGTTGGATACTATGTGAACGGCGCAAAGCATTCCTCCCACGGGTAGGGAGAGATATACGTATTTCATGGATATGCCGAGCCCGGCTGATACCTGAAAGGCTTGAAACCGCATGAGCTTGAAGCCGTAAATTATCACCAGAACGAAGAAATACAGGCTTAAGGTATAAACCACGAGCGAAAGCCATCTCTGTACTTTAGGCGGGAGAGATGACACAGCAAAGGTCACGGCTATGTGGGCTTTTCTCTTTATTCCCATGGAAGCCCCTAAAAAGGTGAGCCACACCATAAGGTATCTTGAGAGCTCTTCCGACCATGAAAGCGCCGAAAAGAAGAACCTGCACACTATTTGAGCGGTGATGACCACAGTCATTACAACCAGCACAATTACGGCTAAAAAGGTGGCTAAAGCATCGGTGGCATCGGAAATCCTTTTAACCGTTCGGTAAAGTCTGGAGAGCATGGGGAAAAATGAGAGGGGGCGTCTGCCCCCTTTTGTTACTGGTTTACCGCTTTGAGGATACGCTCCAGATAGTCCCCGAACTTGGGACCATACTTATCGTAAACCGGCTTTACCGCCTTTCTGAAAGCCTCTATATCCGGGTAGGTTACAATCATGCCCTTTGACTTGATAAACTCAAGCTGTTTCTTTTCCTGAGCGGCATCCCATGCCCTTTCGTATTCAGCGGCTTCCTGAGCACATTCCATAAGAAGCTTCTGGTCTTCGGGGGAGAACTTCTTCCACAGGCTCAGCCCCATCATGATAACCGCAGGGGCATAGGTGTGGCGCGTCATGGCAAGGTATTTCTGGGTTTCGTATATCTTGAAGGCATAGATGACGTTTATGGGGTTTTCCTGTCCGTCTATGGTTCCCTGCTGTAAAGCTGTGAGACAGTCTCCCCACGCCATAGGCACGGCGTTTGCTCCCAGCGCCCTGAAGGTGTCCACATAGACGGGATTCTGCATAACCCTTATTTTAAGTCCCTTCACATCTTCGGGTTTGTATATAGGCCTTTTGTTGTTGGTGAGGTTTCTGAAGCCTCTTTCCGCAAAGGCAAGCCCTTTGAGGTTTGCCTTTTCAAGCTCTTTCAGAAGGTCTTTCCCGATGGGACCGTCAAGAATTCTGTATGCGGTGGGGGCGTCTTTGAAGAGAAAGGGCATGTCCACCACGGCAAATTTGGGGGCAAAGTTGGAGATGGGACCGCTGGTTATTATGGCAAAGTCCACCGTTCCCATCTGAAGCCCTTCAAGAAGGGTTCTTTCGTCTCCTAAAACGGCATTGGGATATATCTGTATCTTTATGCGGCCGTTGGAGCGTTTCTCTACAAGCTCCTTAAACTTTGTGGCCGCCACGTGAAAGGCATCCTTTTCGTTGACCACATGCCCCAGCCTATAGACCCTTGCCTGAGAAAAGCTTGCCAGAAGAAAAAGTGAAATGAGTGTTATCACAAAGCGTTTCATTTTAAAGCCTCCTTCAAACTTTTGATATGGACATTTGTATCTCATAACCCTTTTTTGCGTCAAGAGCCTTTTCAAATGTGAGTTGTGGATGCTGAACTAACTTGAAATAGTTTTAGCATGATGTATATTAATGGGAGATTTTTATATGGTTTTTGTTTTGCAAAGGGGGGATTGTTGCCGTGAGCCGTATTGAAGTGGAAGAGAAAGTAAAAAAGCTACTTGAGCCCATTTTGCGCTCTTTGGGTTTGAGTTTATACGATGTGGAATGGCTCTCTTCTGGCAGGCATAATTACCTGAGAATTTTTATAGACAAGCCCGGTGGGGTTACCATTCACGACTGCCAGAGGGTGAGCGAGGAGATAGGGGATATTCTGGACATTGAGGACTTTATTCCCGTAAGCTATTACCTTGAGGTTTCGTCTCCCGGCCTTACCAGAGAGCTCAAAAAGCCCCGCCATTTTGTGAAAAGCATAGGTGAGGTGGTGAAGGTGGTGTTCAAAGAGCCTTTTGAGGGCCACAGCGATTTGGAAGGGGAGATAATGGATGCAGACGAAGACGGATTTCTCGTGAAGTGGAAGGATGGAGAGGACTGGATTCCCTATGAAAACGTTGCCAGGGCGAAACTGGTATTCAGGGATTCAAGGAGGAAGTGATGAAGGGAAAGGAACTTCTTTACACCATAGAACTGCTGGAACAGCAGAAGGGCATTCCCAAGGAGGCTATTATAGAACTGCTTGAGGAATCCATTTTGTCTGCGCTTAAAAAGAGGCTGGGTGAGGATTTGGACATAGAGGTCAGGCTTGATGTTGAAACGGGTGACTTCAATGTTTTTCAGCTCAAGAAGGTGGTTAAAGACGGTGAGGTTAAGGATAGAAACAAGGAGATAGCCCTTTCCGATGCAAAAAAGATAGACCCGGAGGTGGAAGAGGGAGACGTAATAAGGGTTCCTTTTGCCATTGAGGGTATGGGAAGAATAGCCGCAAGGGCTACCATGCAGGCGCTGACCCAGAAGCTAACCCAGCTTGAAAGGGATATTATATACAACACCTTTAAGAAGAAAGAGGGCGATATTGTTCAGGGGACGGTGCTTCGTGAGGAGAGGGGAAACATAATAGTTGACCTTATGGGAAAGGCTGAGGGGATTCTTCCTCCCAGAGAGCAGGTGAAGAACGAGCGCTACAGAAAGGGCGATACAATGAAGTTTTATGTCCTTGAGGTTAGAAGAGGAAGGGGAGGGGAGCCGAGAATCATCCTTTCCAGAACCCATCCACGGCTTCTGGAGCGCCTTTTTGAGAAGGAGATGCCGGAGGTGGTTGCGGGGCTTGTCAGCGTTAAGTCCGTTGCCAGAGACCCGGGTGAAAGGGCTAAGGTGGCGGTTGCCGCCAACGACCCGGAGATAGACCCTGTGGGCGCCTGCATCGGCGTAAGGGGTGCCAGAATACAGGGGATAGTCAGGGAGCTTCACGGTGAGAACATAGATGTGGTGCTCTACTCCGATGACCCGAAGGAGTTTATAGCCAATGCGTTAAAGCCTGCCCGGGTGAGAAAGATAATAATTGACGAGGAGAATAAAGAGGCGAAGGTTATTGTGGACGACGACCAGTTTTCTCTTGCTCTGGGGAGAAGAGGTCAGAATGTCAGGCTGGCCGCTAAACTTACGGGATGGAAGATAGACATAAAAACCGTTAGCGAATACGGACTTTCGGAGCTGGAGGAAGGTGAAGATTGAGCCTGTCAGGATGTGTGTCGGTTGCAGAAAAAGGGACAGCAAGTATAGATTTTTGAGGTTCGTGGAAAGGGACGGCAGGCTTTTTTTTGACCCTGATTATAAAGCTTCCGGGAGGGGAGTGAACATCTGTCCTGACCCTGACTGCTTTGAAAGAGCTTTCAGGAAAAATCTGTTTGAAAGGGCGCTGAAGACGAAAGTAGAGCTTCCCGGAAGCTGTGAGGAGCTTATTGAAGAGGTTAAAAAACTCCTCAAAGACAGAATCGTTAATGCGGTGAGGATGGGGCTTAAGTTCAGAGGAGTGGTGCTGGGAAGGGATGCCGTTGAGGCTGAGGCGAGGAGAAAAAGGCTGGCTGTTGTGATTTTGGCGGAGGACCTTTCCGAAAGGAGCAAGAAGGATATAAGTCGCTTGAATGTAAAGAAGTTTGAGCTTTTTACCAAAGAGCAGTGGGGCGATTTTTTGAACAGAAAGCCGGTGGGAATTATCGGTATAGTTGATAAGGGGCTTGCCAAGAAGCTTTCTTTACTTATAGAAAAGTATGTTTCCTTAAATAGAAGGGGGAGTTTAGATGGCAAGAAGTGACAGGATAAGGGTGCATCAGATAGCCAAAGAGATGGGTCTATCCAGTAAGGAGATTATAGACGGTCTCAAAGAGATGGGTATTCCTGCAAAAAGCCACATGAGTTCAATTACTCAGGACGAATACGATAAGTTCATTGAATACATGAAGGCGAAGCTTGAGATAGAAAAGAGAAAGAAAGAGAAGAAGGAAAAAGAGAAAGCCGTTAAGGATAAGGAAAAAGCGGAAAAAGAGGTTGCTAAGGCGAAGAAAGAGGAGAAAAAGCCTGAAAAGAAGGAGGCTTCCGGGCCCGAGGTGAAGGTGAAAAAGCCTGAGGCTGAAAAGGCCGTTGAAAAGCCTGAGAAAAAGCCTGAGCGCAAGGCTGTTAAGGAGAAAGAGAAGGAGAAGCCTTCACCTAAAGCCAAAAAGGCGCAGGAGAAAAAGCTTGAGCCAAAACCTGAGGCTGAGAAGAAGGCTTCCGTAAAGCCGGAGGATGTTAAAGGGGTTATAGAGAAGTTTGAGGAAAAGAAGGAGAAGAAAGAGGAGAAGGAAGAGAGAAAGATAATAGAGCCCGTCTATATTCCCATAAGAACCAGAAAGCCCAAGCGCAGAAAGAAAAAGAAAAAGGAAGAGATTGACATAGAGGAGCTGAGAGCCGCCGAGCTCAAGGCTCGGGTTGACTTTGATGCCGGCACCATAAAGCTTCCGGAGTCGGTGTCGGTCAGGGAGCTTGCCTTTATGCTGGAGGAGGAAGAAGAGACCATTCAGGAGCTTCTCAAGAGCAAAGGGATACCTGCAACGCTGACACAGGTTCTTCCTTACGATGTGGCGAAAATGGTCTGTGAGGAGTTTGGCTTTGAGGTTGTTCCCGAATCTGACGAGGCGGTTCCTCAGGAGGTTGAGAAGGAGGACGAGAGCAAGCTCGTTCCCCGTCCGCCTGTGGTTACCGTTATGGGACATGTTGACCACGGCAAGACCACCCTTCTGGATTACATAAGGAACACCAATGTGGCGGCAAGGGAAGCGGGTGGTATAACCCAGCACATAGGAGCTTATAAGGTGAAGCTTCCGGAAGGGGAGATAACCTTTATAGACACCCCCGGCCACCATGCCTTTACCACCATGAGGGCGAGGGGTGCGAGGGTTACGGATATAGTGGTTCTCGTGGTTGCCGCCGACGATGGAGTTATGCCCCAGACCGTTGAGGCTATCAACCACGCCAAAGCGGCGGGAGTTCCCATTATAGTGGCTATAAACAAGATAGATAAGCCCAACGCCAACCCCGACAGGGTTAAGCAGGAGCTTGCCAAACACGGGCTTGTTCCTGAAGAGTGGGGTGGTGATACCATTATGGTAGAGATATCCGCAAAGACCGGCCAGAATGTGGACGAGCTTCTTGAGATGATACTTCTTCAGGCGGAAATGCTTGAGCTGAAAGCCAATCCCGACAAACCGGCTAAAGGCACCGTTCTGGAGTCAAAACTTGACCCCAAAAGGGGTCCCGTTGCCACTTTGCTCGTTCAGGACGGAACGCTCAAGGTGGGAGATGCCTTTGTGGCGGGGCTTCACTGGGGTAAGGTCAGGGCAATGATAAACGAGCTGGGCGAAAGGCTTAAAGAAGCGGGACCGTCAACTCCCGTGGAGGTGCTTGGCCTTTCGGATGTGCCTCTGGCTGGAGAGCCCTTCTTTGTGGTTGAGAACGAGCGTAAAGCAAGAGAAATCAGTGAGGCAAGGAAGGAGAGAGCCAAGGAAATAGCCGCTGAGAGGCCGAGGCTTTCTCTGGAAGAGCTGATGAAGAAGCTTGCCGAGGGTGAGGCCAAGGAGCTCAGGATAGTGCTCAAAGCTGATGTTCAGGGCTCTCTGGAAGCGGTGAGGGAGGCTATAGAGAAGCTTTCCACCGATGAGGTCAGCGTTAAGGTGGTTCACTCCGGTGTGGGAGCCATAACGGAAACGGATGTGATGCTCGCTTCCGCTTCTCAGGCTATAATTATAGGCTTTAACGTCAGGCCCGACAGTCAGGCGAAGAAGGTGGCTGAAAGGGAGAATGTTGAGATAAGAACCTACAGGGTCATATACGAGCTCCTTGAGGATGTGAAGAAGGCTATGGCCGGCCTTCTTGAGCCCGAATACGAAGAGGTGGTTCTCGGAAGGGCTGAGGTGCGACAGGTCTTTAATGTTCCCAAGGTTGGCAGGGTGGCAGGCTGTTATGTGGTTGACGGTAAGATAACAAGGGGTGCCAACATCCGCGTTATAAGGGACGGGGTTATAGTCCACGAGGGTAAGCTCTCTTCTTTGAAGAGATTTAAGGAGGATGTGAAGGAAGTCTCTGCCGGGTATGAGTGCGGAATGGCTATAGAGGGCTTTCAGGACATAAAAGAGGGAGATATTATAGAGGCTTACGAGGTGAGGGAGATACAGAGGGAGCTTTAAAGATGGTAATAGGAAGCATGAGGATTATGGTGGAGATACCCGGTAACGACAACTTAAAGGGCAAAAGAAGGGTGGTTAAGGGGCTGATAGAGAGGCTGAGGAACAAGTTCAACGTTTCCGTTTCCGAGATTGACCACCTTGATAAGCACCAGATAGCCACCTTGGGGGTGGCTCTTGTCAGCAATGACGCCGCTTTTGCCAACAAAGTGCTTTCTCAGATTATCAACTTTGTTGAGGCGTATTCCGACGTTATGCTTTTAGACTACATGATAGAGATAATATGATGAGGGGATATAAGAGAACCGACAGGCTTTCCGAGCTTATAAAGCAGGAGATAGCGGAGCTTATAGTTGCCGGGGAGATTAAGGACCCCAGGATAGGCTTTGTTACCATCACCCGGGTTAAGGTGAGCTCCGACCTTTCCTATGCGGACGTCTATTACAGCGTTATGGACGGAAAGTGGGACGAGACGAGAGAAGGGCTTGAGAGCTCGCGCTATTACATCCAGAGCTGTGTGGGGCGGGACTTGAGAATTAAGAAACTGCCTAAACTGCGGTTTTTTGAAGACAGGTCCCTGGATTACGTGGAGCACATAGAAAGTCTTCTTGAGAGGGTAAAAGGTGAAGGAGAGGATAGCGAAGATACTTGATGGGGCAAAAAGTATAGCCTGTTTTTTCCACAAAAACCCCGATGGGGATGCCGTGGGTTCTGCTTTAGCCGTTAAGAATTTCTACGGCGATAAAGTCACCGTCTATTCCCCCAGCAAGGTTCCGGAGGTGTATGAGTTTCTTCCGGGAGTGGAGGAGATAGTGGTTTACCCGGATTTTTCCGAGGTTGCCCCTTCTGAGGTCTTTCTCGTTCTTGATTGTGCAGACGAAAGAAGGGTTCCTTCTTTTGATAAAAGCCGTGCTGATGTGGTTGTTAACATAGACCACCACGAAACCAACACCCTTTTTGGAGATGTGAATCTGGTGGAGGCTGACAGGGCTTCAACTTCTGAAATCGTTTTTGATGTGCTCAAGCTGGCAAAAGGTGGCTCCATTACCCGTGAAGTTGCCGAGTGCGTATATACCGGGCTCTACACGGACACGGGAGGCTTTAAGTTTTCCAACACCAGTAAGCAGGCTTTTGAAGTGGCCGCGGAGCTTGTGGATTTGGGGGTGGAGCCTTCAAAGATAGCCACATATGTGTATGAGAGCTATCCTTTCAGAAGGATGAGGCTTCTGGCTTTGTCCCTTGCCACTTTAGAACTGCACCTTGGGGGCAGGGTCTCTTCCATGTATGTGACCCGGAAGATGTTTGAGGAGACCTCTTCCTATCCCGAGGATACGGAGGATTTCGTAAACTACACCCGCTCCATCAAAGGGGTTGAGGTGGGCATATTTTTGAGGGAGCTTTCCGGTGGTGGAGTGAAGGTGAGCCTCAGGTCAAAGTCGCAGGTTAACGTGGCGGAAATAGCTTCGTCTTTCGGGGGTGGGGGACACTTTAACGCCGCCGGATGTGAGATGGACTGTTCCGTTGAGGAGGCGAAGCACCTTCTTATAGAGGCTGTTTCCCGGGTGCTCGCTTAAAGAGCTGATATGCCGAAAGTTAAACGCCTTTCTCCCCTTGTGATAAAGAGGATTGCGGCGGGTGAGGTGGTTGAGCGTCCTGCCTCTGTGGTTAAGGAGCTCGTTGAAAACTCTCTGGATGCCGATTCTTCCCGTATTGTCGTCAGGGTTGAAGATGGGGGAAAAAGGCTCATTGAGGTTTCCGATAACGGCACCGGCATGTCCGAGGAAGATGCCCTTTTAGCGGTTGAGAGATATACCACCAGCAAGATAGAGAGCCCCTCTGACCTTGAGGCTATAACCACCCTCGGTTTCAGGGGTGAGGCTCTTTACGCTATCTCTTCCGTCTCCATGTTTGTGATGACGACAAAAAGGGAAGAGGACGATGTGGGCACGAAGGTTGTGGTTCACGGTGGTGTGCTTAAAGAGGTGTCCAGGGTGCCAAGGGAGAGAGGAACCACCGTCTCCGTTAGAAACCTCTTTTTCAACCTGAGGGCAAGGAGAAAGTTTCTGAGGTCAAAAAGAACGGAAGAAAGCCATGTGAGAAGGGTTTTAATGGAGTATGCCGTCTGCTGTCCCCATGTGGAGTTTGAATACTATGAAGATGGCCAGCCTTATTTTCTGCTTCCCCGGGCATCTGTTGAGGACAGGCTGTCAACCCTTCTCGGCGATGTTATTGATGAGAAAGCTCTTGAAGATGATGGGCTTGTTCTAAAACTCTTTCTGGTTAAAACCGCAAGGTTTCAGGGGGATATATTCTTCTTTGTCAACAAAAGGGCTGTGTGGGAGCGGGCTCTTTTTGCCTCAATAAGAAGACAGCTGAAGCAAAAGTTTTTAAGCTGGGAACTGCCTGCGGTGGTTCTTTTTGCTGAGGTTAATCCCGCAATGATAGATGTTAACGTTCATCCCTCCAAAAGGGAGGTCAAGTTTAAGGAGAGGGAGAAGCTTTTTGAAAAGGTGCTTTCTATGATTTCGGAAAAGAAATCCTTTCTGTCCGATGCATCGGGCACTTCTTATCCTTTCCGGTGGAAAAAGCCGGATAGGGGGCAGGAATCCACTCAGCTTACACTTGAGACTGGAGGCGGAGAGGAAGCCCTCTCTTACAGGTTTGTCGGGGAATATGCGGGTGTTTTCCTTTTATACGAGGATTTGGAGTCCGGGGATTTGGTTGTCGTTGACAAACACGCCTTTCACGAAAGGCTCATCTTTGACGCCATATTGGGTGATGATGCGGGAAAACAGCCGGTTTTCATACCTTTTCCGGGATTGAAGGAGCTGGCTTGCTATGAAAAACTCTTTTCCTTTTTAGGCTTTGATGTTGACTTTGAAAGCGAGGTTGTTCTTTCCGTTCCCTCGTGGGCTCGGGGGAGGGAGGAATCCGTTATCTCAGAGCTGTGCTTTCTCATGAAGAATGAGGAGGTTTCGGACCTGTCCCACGAAGAGCTTGCAAGAAAAGCGTGCAGAGCCGCCGTTAAGGCGGGGGATACCACCTCGTATGTGGATGCAGGCTTTGTTATAAAGGTGTTGCAGAGAAGGGGATTTGACCTTTCTTGTCCCCACGGCAGACCTGTGGTAGTGAGGTTAAAGAAGAGCGATTTTGAATCTTTCTTTAAAAGGAGGAGATGATGCCGGGAAGTGAACTTTTGAAAGAGACCCTTACCATGTATTCCGAGGTTTCGCTCATATATGTGGTGAACGCGTGCAAACAGCTGGTTAAAGAGGGTGTTCCTGAAGATTTGGAAGGGGTTATGGACAGGGTGGAGAAGCTCAAGGTTCTGGGCGAGCTGATTAACAGGGCGCTTGATGCCATGTATGCCGCTGAGGACATGGATATGAGGGATTATGGAGACCTTGAAGACGGATTTTAGGAGGTAGGGTATGAGGCTTACCAGATATCACATGCCCACTTTGAGGGAGAAACCTGCGGAGGCTGAAATACCGAGCCACAGCCTGATGCTGAGAGCCGGCATGGTCAGGAAGCTTGCCGCCGGTATATACTCTTTTCTGCCTTTGGGCTGGAGGGTGGTGAAAAAGATTATGGAGATAGTGAGAGAGGAGATGGACAGAGCCGGTGCCCTTGAGGTGTTTCTTCCCGTTGTTCAGCCGGCGGAGCTGTGGATGGAGTCGGGGAGGTGGTCCGTTTTCGGGAAGGAGCTTTTGAGGTTCAAGGACAGAAACCAGAGGGACTTCTGCCTCGGTCCCACTCACGAGGAGGTCATAGTGGACCTGGTGAGGGGAGAGGTCCGTTCTTACAAACAGCTTCCGCTGAATCTCTATCAGATTCACATAAAGTTTAGAGACGAGGCAAGACCCAGATTTGGCATTATAAGGGCGCGGGAGTTTATAATGAAGGATGCCTACTCCTTTGATAAGGACTGGGAGTCGCTGGATAGGTCCTACAACGCCATGTATGAAGCTTACAGCCGAATCTTTAAGAGATGCGGTCTTGACTTTGTGGTGGTGGAAGCGGAATCCGGGGCTATAGGGGGGGATGTTTCCCACGAGTTTATGGTGTGGGCACCCAACGGTGAGGATACCATCGTTTACTGCCGGTCGTGTGGGTATGCCGCCAACCTTGAAAGAGCCGCTTCCAGGGAGGTGGAGACTTCCCCTTCCGAACAGCCGGCTGACCCGGAAAAGGTTCACACCCCTGATGTGAGGACCATAGATGAGGTGAGCGCCTTCCTCAAAATAGAGCCGTCAAGGCTTTTAAAGTCTTTGATTTACAAAACCGAGAAGGGGTATGTGCTCTTTCTGATTCCGGGAGACAGGGAGCTTAACGAGGCGAAGGCGAAAAGGGCGGCAGGGGTTGAGACTCTTGAGATGGCTGACCCTGCTGAGGTTTATGAGATAGCCGGGGCATCGGTAGGCTTTGTGGGTCCCGTTGGACTGAAGAAGAGGATTACGGTTATAGCAGACAGAAGCGTAAAATCCGGGGTGAATTTTGTGTCCGGTGCCAACGAGGACGACTACCACATAGTCAACATAACGCCGGAAAAGGATTTTGAGGTGGACGGATACGAGGACATAGTTTTTGCCGCTCCCGGAGACCTCTGTCCGAAATGCGGTTCTCCCCTTGAATTTTCCAAGGGAATTGAGGTGGGGCACATATTTAAGCTTGGCACCAAATACAGCGAGCCCATGAAGGCGTATTTCCTTGACGAAGACGGAAAGGAAAAGCCTTTTGTTATGGGATGTTACGGCATAGGTGTGACCAGAATAGCCGCGGCTGTGATAGAGCAGAGGCACGACGACAACGGGATAATGTGGCCCATAACCATCTCTCCTTTTGAGGTCTATCTTCTTGCCACCAACATGAAGAACGAGAAGGTGAAAGAGGTTTCGGAAAAGCTGTATCAAGGCCTTCTTGATGAGGGTATAGAGGTGCTCTACGATGACAGAGATGAGCGGGCAGGGGTCAAGTTTAAGGATGCTGACCTTGTGGGCATACCTGTGAGGGTTACAGTGGGAGAAAGAAGGGTTGCAAACGACGAGGTGGAGATAAAGCTCAGGCACTCAAAAGAGACGCTGGTCTGTTCCGTGGATGAGGCGGTGGACAGGGTGAAGGAGATTGTGAAACAGCTTTACGAGGAGCTTGAGGCTTGAGGAAGACGCTGGTTCTGCTTCTGCTTGTGGCGGTGGGATGTGCTTCCGGGGTGAAGAAGGAAGAGGTTGCCGCCTTGAAGAAAGAGCTTTCTATGTGCAAAGAGAGGCTTTCTGCCGTTGAGGAGAGGCAGTTTCTCATAGAGGCAAAGGTTGACGAAGCCCTTTCAAAGTGGGACATGTTTGAGAAGGCTGTCAAGAACATAAAGGC
>JAADEW010000016.1 GCA_013153205.1 Deferribacteres bacterium
TTTGCACTTTCTGGGACGAAAACCATTCCGATTGTCTTCTGGCGATGGTGAGCCGCTCTTTGATAAATTTTACAGGAATGACGCTAAAGCTAAAGTCCCCTACTCCGCGCCTTTAAACTCCCCGCTCTATATCAAAAAAGACGAGCCTGTGAAGCTGTGGGATAAATCTGAAAGAAAGGCGCCGTTTCCTGAAAACCTCCGGAGCCGCCTTCCATAAAAGCCTGACCCTCTCCAAATAATCATCAAAAGACTCACCGGGAACAAAAGCAGGCTGAACAACCACAGGAACATCACCGCCCACATCCATATCTTCAACCAGCTCTGCAACCACCTCAAAATCTTCACGGGAAAGAATGGGCCACTTTAGACAAACTCTGTTTTTAAGTTCTTCTAATAACTTACAAACGGTATTTAAATGTAAGACTTTGCCTGAAAATGATGTTATTTTGGGAGAAATTGTTACAAGCTCCATTAACTTACACACTTCTACTGCCGGCTCATCAGCTATCGTTCCATTGGTTTCAATACTCAAAGTAAACCCATTTTCCTTTAACAGCTTGACCAGCCCAAGAAGGCTTTTTCTCTGAAGGAGGGGCTCTCCCCCGGTTATCACAACACTTTTAAGCCCGAAAGAGGCTATCCTTTCCAGAATCTCGTCATAGGAAAGCTCTTTCCCCTCATTCCAGGAATATCTGGTATCGCACATAACGCATTTAAGGTTACAGCCGGACAGCCTCAAAAAGACAGAGGGTTCCCCTACCCTGAGGCCTTCCCCCTGAATGGAGGCAAAAATCTCACATACTTTAACTGCCGAAAGACTCACTTCAGATACGGCAACATGCTCTTAAATTCCGGGGTTCCCGATTCTATCAGCAGTTCAAATACAATCGTCTCCGTGGGCTTAACGTTTGCTCCTGCGGCAAGCATTAAATCAAGTACCTGCATGTGATTCCTCTCGCTCCTTGAACCAACCGCATCGCTCGCAAGGTGGACAGTGTATCCCCGCTCCATAAGGTCCATAACCGTTTGATACACACATATATGAGCCTCTATTCCGCATATTATAGGCTCGTCATATCCCTGTTTTTTGAGCTTTGCCAGCACATCCGTAAACTCAGGCTCCCTCATACAGGAGAAGGTCATCTTCTCCACCCTGCCTCTGAAGTCCAGGGTATTGCTTTCAAAAAGCTTATCCACATCCTCCACGGTTTTACCCAGTCCCTTCGGATACTGCTCCGTAACAACCACCGGTAGCTTTAAGGTTTCCGCAAGCTTTACAAGCTTCACAGTGTTTTCCACAACCTGCTTTTCGTTGTATATGGCTGGCAACAGCTTCTCCTGAATGTCTATCACCACGATAAAAGCCCTGTTTCTTTCTGAAAGCTTAAACATCGCACCCTCCTAAGGCACCATAGTGATGGGCACTTTCGCCATCTCCATAACCCTGTGAGACGCACTTCCCAGAACAAGCTCTTCAAACTTATCCTTACCGGTTGTTCCCATGACAATCATCGTGGCATTCACCGCATCGGCAAGCTTCACTATCTCCTTGGAAGGCTTACCTTCAATAAGGTGTATCTCCGTCTCCACGCCGCAAGCCTTCAGTTTCTCGCTGTAGTTGTTTATCATCTCTTCAAAAGACTCCGTCTTCTCTTTTCTGTCCGTGTTTGCAACGGACAACAGGTCCACCTTTCCGAGTATCGGAGCTATGGTCACAAGGAAATCCAAAGCCCTGTCACAGGGAGCTGAACCGTCAGTGGCAAACACCACCCTCTCATACAGCTCTCTATCATCCTGAAGGAACTTCTCCTCAAGCTTGGCAAGAACCGTGGGTTTCTCTATTTCAGCCAGAAAGTTCAGGGTGGTTGAACCGAAAAAGAGCCTTCTCAGGAAACCGGTTTTGGGCTTTCCGGAGCCCACAATGTCCACATGTCTGGATTCAGCCAGAATCTCGTATTCAGGAATACCAACCACAATCTTCGTCACAACCCTATCAACTTCGCCCTCTATCTCTTTTTTCCACTCATCAAGCTTTTTCTGAGCCTCTGCCCTCAGCTTTTCTTCCAGCTCTTTCAAATAACCCGCAATGTCGTAAGCCACCTTGTCCTTCTCAATAACATGAAGTATCTCAACCTCTTTCAAGCCCACCTTCCTGAAGATTAGAAGCTTTTTCAAAAAGTAAAGGGCACCCTCCCTGAATTTAGTGGGAAAAAGAAGCTTTTCTATCTTCATTTTGCTCCTCCTGTTTCTGATAAGGATTGTTTTCTGCAAATTATATCTTCAATTTAGAGAAATGGCAAACTTAACCGTTAGTTAACTCTTCTATCACCCTTTCAAGGGCGTCCAGAACCTCTTCGTTTTTGACCTTTTCAACTATCTCTCCCTTTTTGAAAATGAGGGAATAGCTCTTACCGCCGGCAACACCACAGTCTGCCTCCCTTGCCTCACCGGGACCGTTGACTTCACAGCCCATAACGGCAATCTTCAGATTACGCCTGATGTGCCGGAATCTTCTCCACACCTTTTGTGCAAGCGTTTCAACATCTATCTTCGTTCTACTGCAGGTGGGGCACGAGATAACCTCCACTCCCTCACGCAAACCTAAAGACCTCAAAATGGCATAGCCCACCCTAACCTCTCTGACAGGCTCTCCCGTTAAAGAGACCCTTATGGTGTCTCCTATCCCCGCCATCAGAATACTGCCAATACCCACCGACGACTTTACCACTCCATACTCACCAAATCCCGCTTCAGTAATTCCAAGGTGAATGGGAGCATCGGTCCTTTCCGAAAGGAGAAGGTGAGCCTTGTAAGTGACAAAGACGGAAGACGACTTTATGGACACCTTGAAGTTGAAAAAGCCCTCGTCCTCAAAAAATTCAACCCACCTTATGGCACTCTCAACGAGAGCCTCTGCAGTAGGGGCAGAATGGCTTTTCAGCACATCCCTTTCAAGGGAGCCTGCATTCACCCCTATCCTTATGAGAGAACCGGCATCCTTAGCGGCTTCTATTATCTCCCTGATTTTGCTTTTATCCCCTATGTTTCCCGGATTTATTCTCACACCATGAGCACCAGCCTTTATAGCCCCAACGGCAAGCCTGTGGTTAAAGTGTATGTCGGCTACCACAGGAACACTGGAGCAGGCTACGTAATCCTTCAAATTCTCAAGAGATTCCTCGTCAGGAATGGAAATTCTTATAACCTCACATCCGGCATCCTCCAGCTCCCTTATCTGTTTCAGGGTGCTTTCCTTATCCCTTGAGTCTGTTTTCGTCATGGACTGAACAGAAATGGGGGCAAAGTCCCCTATCTTGAGGCTACCGAGATACACAGCCCTCGTTCTTTTACGCTCCGGCATATCTCGTGACACTGCTCAGCTCCCTCAACACTTCCTGATGGTTTACATCTCCCTTTTCCACAAGGTCCATCTTCTCCTCAAGCATACGGGTAAACTCCTCAGAGGTGTAAGGCTCAAACTGCTTGAGGTAGTTAAAGACCCGCACACCGAGTCTGGTGGGATGCAGGAACTTCCCCCTCCTCACCACATACTTTCTCTCAAACAGGGTCTGCACAATCTTGGCATAGGTAGAGGGCCTTCCAAGGCCCCTCCTCTTCATTTCGTCAATGAGCTCTCCCTCGGTAAAGGGCCATACCCTGGGAACCAGCTTAAACTCAACAGGCTCAAGCTTTGAATTCTCTTCCAGCCTGTAAACCTTAAGCGGAAATATACGGGTAAATCCGTCAAAAACCACTTTTGTGACGACTTCATCCGAAAAAAGCAAATCGTCCACCACAACCTCCACAAGCGCCTTTTCCACCACCGCTTCCTTCATCTGAGAAGCGATAAACCTCCAGAATATAAGCTCGTAAAGGTTTGCACACCTCTTATCAACCTCCACCTCACCTGCGTTTATCATGGTGGCAAACTGTTTCGGTGTGATAACCCTCGTGGGCCTTATGCACTCGTGAGCACCGCCGGCACCCCATGTTCTGCCTCTGTAATATCCGGGAAAGTTTTTCTCTATAAACTCACGAGCTATCGCCAAACCCACTGGGGAGACCCTTGTGGAATCCGTCCTGTGGTAAGTGATGTGCCCCAGCTCAAAAAGTTCCTGCGCAAGCCTCATGGTAAGTTCAGCGCTAAAACCGAGCCTGTCCGCCGCATCCCTCAGAAGGTCGCTTGTGGTGTAGGGAGGCTGGGGGCTAATCTCGTCTTCTTTTCGCTCTTTAATACGCCAGCTTGCTCCTTTGAGCCGTTCAAATATGAGCTTTGCCTTATCAATTTCTTCCAGCTCCCACTTAAAAAGCGCATCGCCTATCTTAAAGATAATCTGCGCTTTCTTTTCCCTGCTCTTCTCCTCCCGCTCTATAACCCATCCCAGAACGGGAGTCTGAACCCTTCCCGCTGAAAGCCGCCTGTTTCTAAAAGCCTCCTGAACCTTCTGGGAAAAGGTGAACCCTACCCACCTGTCGGCTATTCTTCTGACTATCTGTGCCTTTACCCTCAACCGGTCTATATCGTGAAGATTTTCAAGCGCTTCCTTAAAGGCAAAAGGGGTTACCTCGTGAAACTCCATTCTCTTTACCCTGCCCGATACTGGATTGAGTGCAAGGAACAGGTCCCAAGCTATCTTTTCCCCTTCCGCATCCGGGTCGGTAGCGATGAAGACCTCGTTCACCTCAAAGGCAAGCTCCCTCAAGGCTTTTATCACATCAAGCTTGTCGTAAGTTACTCTGCTTCCACACTTCGGACACAGATAAGCCACCGTTTGCTGTCCGCAGGAGCACTTCTTTATGGTTGAATAGACCGGATAAAATCCGTCCCTTTCTCTGCGCACGCCAAAAATACCGCCTTCAAGGACGAGGTCACAAACATGCCCTACAGACGCCGCTATAACGAGATGGAGCCTGCCCGTGTTTATTTCGTAAGAGACCATATTGGAAAACCACCTTCTCTGGGGCTTGCCGAAAAACCCCGATATGGTTTTAGCCTTGTTGGGAGACTCCACCACAACGAGAGCGCTTTTCAAAAGCTCTTTTCTATCGCCTTTAACAAGTCTCTCCCTGTTTCTGGACTCATCAAGCTCTCTCTTTATCTCCTCAAGCACGGAAAAGTCCTTCAGCTCCTTTATCTGGGTTTCGGTGGGAAGATAGTATCTAACCCTCCTCAGAAGGCTGTTCAAAGCCTTTCTGTCAAGGGCAAGTATCACCGAAAGCCCTTTGGTCAGCCCCCCTGCAACAAGCCTTGAAGTTCTTCCTGAAGCCTGTATGTAGCTCACAGCATCGCCCAAAACCACATACTCTTCCCCGTCCTTTTCAACGATTGAGACCTCATCGCTTTCTATTATCTTTCTTCTCACATCCTCCCTTGCCAAAAGTCCGCTGAGATAGTCAGCAATCTCCTCAACCCGCTCTTTAATTCTGGGATACCTGTCAAGCTGTTCCTCCCTCAGGGTGAGATACCGCTTCAGATACTCCATGTAGGAGAAGATTTTTTCGCTTTCCTCTTCAACAACGAGAACAAGCATCCGCAAAAGGGAAAAGAGCTGTGGCGGATTCAGCGTGATTTTGAGAGGAAATATGTGCTTGGGAACATCCAGAAAGAGGGCGTATCTCACCGCAAAAGGAAGGTCCACCCCTCTCACCAGAGGGTTGGTTGAGATGGCTATCCCCACAGCAACCTCTACCCTGCCCTCCGCGAAGTCATCTTCAAATTTCGCAAAGTCCTCATAGGAAACGGCGGATATGCCTTTTGCGTTCAGATACTCAACCACCTCCTCCACCCCGGATTTGCCCCTGTCTATGGGAACGAAAGCGAAACAACCACGCCCCACCCTCTTTATAATGTCAACGGCTTTCTCTTTAACCTCATCCCAGTGACTGCACAGGTGATAGAAGTCAAAAACCTCCCTGATGGTTGAAACTGACTGCTGAACGTCAAAACCGAGCAGACTTCTGAAAAGGTTTATCCTCCTGGTTCTTGGCTTCAGGGTGGCAGAGGATACCACGAGCACGGAATCAATCTTCTCCCTCAGCCTTTCCAGAAACCTCTCCTCTTTTTCGGTTCTCTGCTCTTTGAGGGCAAGCTTAAGGTGTCTTTCCTCAAAGCCCATGAGATAAAAGAGGTTGTCCACATTTTTAGGGGTTTTCAGTATGGAATCCACATCATCAACGAAGATAAACTTAAACCCCGCGCCTTTCAGCATTTCTATGTTTTTATACATGAAAAGGTGGGTGGTGATGAGAATGTCGTAATTCCCTTCTTCAACAGCCTTTTTTTCACTTTTTTTACCCGTGTAAGCCAGAATCTTTTTATCAGGCGCAAACCCTTTAAGCCTTTCGTAAGCCTGCTGAACCAAAAGCCTTGTGGGAAATATCAGATAAGACCTTCCGTTAAGAAAAGCCGCCATAGCTAAACCAAAGGTGGTCTTTCCCACCCCGGTGGGAGCCTGAATGGCGAAAGACTTCTTTAAAAAGACCCTCTTAGCCCATGTAAGCTGAAGGCTCCAGGGATACGAGCCGAGCAGTTTGTAAAAAAAGCCTTCAAACTCGGCAACCCTTTCACCGCTTTCGCAAAAGCTTTTCAGCCCCGAAAGCCTCTTTTCTTTTTTGAGTTCGGCGCATACTTCCGTTCTTGAAAGGGTATCAGGAAGGCACTTCTTACACGGCAGTCCCAAATCAAGCCTTACGTTGTCAACAAACCGAAAACAGTTGGGGCAGAAGTTGGTAAAGTAAGCAAGTTTTTCCTCCATATCAGACTCCTTTCAGAGGACAGCCATCGCATAGAGGCTTCTTCTTACAGAAGTTTTTGCCAGCCATAACCAAAAGGGCGTGATACTCTTTGAAAAGCTCAACATCAGGGGAAAAAGCGCTCATAAACAGCTCCTGCATCGTATCGTAATCAGTATCCTCATCTATAATGTTGTGTCTTAAAAGTATCCTGTAAGTGTAAGCGTCCACCACGAATATGGGCTTTTCCAGAGCATACAGCAGTATGGAATCCGCAGTCTCCCGACCTATACCCTTAACCTCAAGAAGCCTGTTTCTCGCCACATCGAGAGGCATCTCCCTCAACGCATCAAGCCCGCCTGTATCAATAAGCCACCTGCAAAATTCTTTGAGCCTTTTTGCCTTCTGCCTGTAAAACCCCGAAGGCTTTATCAGCTTCTCAAGCTCATCCTGCGGCATTGAAGCTATGGCATCGGGGGAAAGAGCCCCCGCCCTTTTCAAATTTTCTACAGCCTTTTCAACATTGCTCCAGCTGGTATTCTGGGTAAGTATAGCCCCCACGCACACCTCAAAATCGCTTTCAGCGGGCCACCAGTGCTGGGGACCGAAGTAATCAAAAAGCCTGCGGTATATCTCCTCAAGCTTTTCCTTCATACACAAAGACTCAGAATCTCTTTTATCACATCCACCGTGTAAAAATCGGACATTCCCCACGCCTTTGAAAGCTCAAAGGCGTTTTCCGCTATGGCATCTATATCCGAAGCAGGTATTCCGGCATCAGCAAGCCTGATGGGACATCCCATAGACTTCATCCACTGCTCAAACCTTTCAATACCCTCCTCCACACTATCCGCTCCGAAAACATTACGGGAAAATGTGGTGAGCTGTTCCACAAACTTCTGTATTTTAAACATGTATCTCATCCACGCAGGTGTCACTATAGCCAACCCGGCACCGTGAGCTATGTCATACAGGGCACTTAATGCATGCTCTATCATGTGAGCGGGCAGGGTGAGGTCTCCCACTCCACACCACGTAATACCGGAAAGCGCCAAAGAAGAGCACCACATAAGCTCAGCGCGCGCCTCATAATTGGTAGGCTCTTCAACCGCAACAGGAGCGTATCTGACGATGGTTTTCATTATAGTCTCCATAATGCCCTCTGAAATCATCACCCCCGTTTTTGCCCGATTGCAGTAAACTTCAGAAACGTGGGTAAAGGCATCAACCGAACCGTAAGCTGTCTGGTCTTTAGGAACGGTAAAGGTGAGGGTCGGGTCTAAAAAGGAGACTCTGGGGAACAGAGGCTCTGCTCTGAACCCGAACTTCGCCTTCTTTTCCTCGTTGGTTATCACAAGCCCTGCATTCATCTCCGAACCGGTGCCGGAAATGGTCAGAACCGTGATTATAGGAAGAGCCGCTTTTACCTGCTCTTTAAACTCAAAGAAATCCCACACATCGCATTCGGCAACGGCTCCTGCGGCTATTGCCTTGGCTTCGTCAATCACGCTCCCGCCTCCAACAGCCACCACAACATCCACCTTTTCCCGTTTAGCAAGCTCCACTCCCTTTCTCACATGTGAAAGAACAGGGTTGGGTTTAACTCCGGGATGCTCAACAAACTCCACCCCGGCTTCTTTCAGTCTTTCCACCACCAAATCGTAAAGCCCTATTCTTTTAATGCTACCCTGTCCGTAAACGAAAAGGGCTTTTTTTCCATATCTGGCAACTTCTTTTCCTATCTTATCAACCACGCCTTTACCGAAGATTATCCTCGTGGGGTTGTAATACCTGAAGTTTAACATCCCTGCCCTCCACCCTTGATTTTTCAGGGTAATATTGTATCTGAAGTCACATGAAAGACAATAACTCTCTCAAAATAGTTGCGGTCGCTTTCTTGGCAAACCTCTTCATAGCCTGCGTGAAGTTCGTGGTTTACCTTATGACATCCTCATCCTCCATGCTTTCAGAAGCGATTCATTCCCTTGCCGACACGGGAAACCAGCTTCTTCTGTTCTGGGGGCACATGAGAAGCAGGAAAAAGGCTGACGCGGCTCATCCCTTTGGATACTCCAGAGAAAGCTTTCTGTGGGGCTTCATCGTCGCTATCCAGATATTCCTTCTGGGCGGCACATACTCCATATATGAGGGTATTCACAAGCTTCTTCACCCTGAGCCGGTCAGAAACTACCTTCTGGCTCTGTTCGTTCTGGGAATTTCCATAGTTGCAGAGGGCTACTCTTTTCTCAAGGCAAAGAAGATAGTGGATGCGAGAAGAGGCAGGATGGGCTGGCTTGAATTTATCAAGAAAAGCTATGACACGGAAGTGAATGTCGTCTTTATTGAAGACTTTGCCGCCATCACGGGTTTGACCATAGCCTTTTTCGCCGTTACCCTGTCAAAACTGCTTGACTGTCCTGCCATTGACGGATTGGGCTCCCTTTTAATAGGACTGCTTCTCGTGGGAGTTTCGCTCTTTTTAGGAAAAGAGATGAAATCCCTGATTATAGGAGAAGCGGCTCCCTCCGAGATAGTGGGCTTTTTTGAGAAAACCCTCAAATCTATGGAAGGGGTTGAAGAAATCAAAGAGATAAAGTCCATGATTCTGGGCACGGAAAGCATAATGCTTGCCGCAGACGTAAAGTTTAAAAGAGATTTGAGCTCGGAAGAGATAAGCAGGATAATAGACGAGGTAGAAAAATTAGTGAGAAACAGGTATCCTGAGGTGAAAATCATCTACATTGAGCCGGAAAGATGAACCTCAAAACCCTGACGCAAAGGATAAGGAGAAAGATGGGCTCTTTTGCCGCCGAAGAGGTGGAAACGGACAGAATACCCTCGGCGGTGATTATACCCATCGTTGAAATAGACGGCGAACCCTACCTCATGTTCATGAGGAAAACGGAAGACGGCTCCCCCCACAGCGGGCAGGTCTCTTTTCCCGGCGGATGTAAGGAAAAAAGAGATAAGACCATGCTTGAGACCGCCTTAAGGGAATTTGAGGAAGAAACGGGCATAAGCAGAGAAAACCTTGAGATAATAGCTTCTTTAGAGCCTGTGCCTACGAGAAGCACGCCTTTTATCATCTATCCATTCATAGGGATTTTGAAAGGCACGGTCAATCCGAAACCTGACAAGAAAGAGGTGGCTCGAATATTCTTTGTCCCCTTTGAATTTCTGTTTAAAAGCCATCCCTTTTGCTATAGAAACTACACATACCGGGGGCTTGTGTTCAGAACTCCTCTGATAGAATACGACGGCGAAACGATATGGGGAGCCACGGCGAGGATACTGGAACTTTTCTTTGATAAACTTAAAGAGCCTTGACAAGACAGGCTACTGAGACTATAAAAAATCACGCCTTGAAAAAGGTGGCCCGCTAGCTCAGTTGGTAGAGCAGCGGACTCTTAATCCGCTGGTCCGGGGTTCGAATCCCTGGCGGGTCACCAGATTTTTTTGATAACTTGCGACATTTCGGGTCGAGTGA
>JAADEW010000093.1 GCA_013153205.1 Deferribacteres bacterium
GCAATCTTTATGTATGATGAGCCTGCGTCTATTCCCACGAACATTAGGCAAGGCTCTCCACAAAGGCTTCAATCCTTGTTCTTATCTGCTCCACGTCCTGAAGGGAGTAGTCGGTTTCAATCTTTATTGCAGGTATTCCCTTCTCTTTCAGGGCGTCCATCACCTTCTTGGCTTCAATGTTGTAGGTGTGGCAGAAGGAGAGGGTGTAGTATATGACCCCGTCAATCTCTTTCTGCTCGCAGAGAGCAAGGATGTTCTGAACCCTTTCGTGGTTGGGGGTGAAGCAGGCGCAGTCTATCTTGCTGTATCTTTCAAGAAGGGCGTCTATCAGTTCCTCTGTGCTTTCTGCGTGCTCGGTGCTGACGTTGTTTCTGAAGTATCTCTCTCCGATACAGGCTTCTTCCGCCACTATGGCGGCATTACAGGATTCTGCTATGTGGTGTATCTTCCAGTTGGGAGGAGCCATGGGGGTTCCGGAGACGAGAATTCTGGGAGCGCCTTCTGGATAGACCGAAAATCCCTGCTCTATCCGCTCTTTGAGCTCTTCGCACAGCCTGTTGACCATTCGGGCGTATCTCACCGGCTCGTCGTAAAAGGATATCTGGTTTACCAGAAGGGCATCCAGCCCGGATATGGGTATCACGCCGTTTCCGCATCTCAACCTGGAGAGCCTTTTCATTGCGCTTCTCTTGGCGTTCACGATTTCAATGCCTTCTTTGAGGTTCTCAAAGGTTATCTCACACCGGCAGAGCTTTTCCACCTCTTTTTTGAAGGCTTTTATCTCCTCTTTCCAGATGGACAGCTCCCTTTCTCCTTTTCTGTGGGGAATGTGCATGACGTGCACCCTGTGAAGCCTGCTCAGAAGCTCCCATGTCTTCTTTTTCGCCTCACAGGTGGTCTCGCCGTATATGATGTCGGAAATCTGCGTGTAGGGGCAGGTTCTCTGAAGCTTGAAGCCGTAAGCCGATTTTATAAGGGGACATATGTTTCTCGGAAGATGGGTTTCGGCATCGGGTATGGAAAACTGCGCCCCTCCGCAAAGCCCGTAGCAGGCTCCACCTGCGGCAACGACCAGCTCCTCCGGCACGAATATGCAGAAGGTCCCTACCAGCGGTTTGCCGCTGGATTTAAGCTCCATGAGCTCTTCTATTCTCTTTCCGTGTATCTCTCCCATCAGCCGGTCAAAGTAGTCCATTGAGCGGGGCCTGTTCTTTCTGGAGAGAAAAAGCTCCTGATACATGCTTCCCAGTGCTTTCATAAGCTCTTCGTGCTTCTCAATATCCATACCAAGCTCGGCATAAAGCCTCCTGTATCCTTCCATTTCCCTTTCTCCTAAAGCGTTTTTTAGAGAGTTTATTCAGCAAAACCTATAAGTCAAATTTGTGTTTGCTATCAAAATCTTGCTATCCATAGGGGGAATTTATCTGTGGGAAAGTGGAGGTTTGAAATGCCGGGTCGGTTTTAGTAGTATGACACCACGACGGTATGGAGAGGGAAGCGGTGCTTTACAGTATGACGGGATACGGCAGGGCGTCAGCGGAGAGGGAAGGGCTTCTTGTTGAGGTGGAGGTGAAGGGGGTTAATCACAAGTATCTTGACGTGAACGTAAGGCTTCCGCGGCAGTTCACCTTTCTTGAGCCCCACATAAGGCGTTTCGTTCAGGAGAAGGTTGCAAGGGGAAGGGTTGACCTGTATATTCAGATAAAGTTTGAGGGCGCAAAAGGGAAGAAGGTAGAGCTTAACGTTGAGCTGGCTTTCATGCTTTGGGATAAGGTCAGGGAGCTTTCCTCGGAGCTTAAAGCCCCTCTTCCGCATCTTGGTTCCATTATCAGGGAGGTTATGACCGTTGAGGAGTCCGTTGATGAAGAGGAACTTCTTGATGTGGTTATGGAAGCCGTGAGGGAGGCTTTTGAGCAGTTTTTATCCTTCAAGAAGGAGGAGGGTGATAGATTGCGCAGGGATATTCTGAAGAGGTTGGGCAGGGTTGAGGAGTTCGTGGAGAAGGCTTTTTCCCTTGCGGAGATAGCCGTTGAGGAGACCAGGAGAAAGCTGATGGAGAGGCTGAAGGAGCTTGATGTTGACGACCAGCGTGTGGCTCAGGAGATAGCGATAATGATAGACAGGATGGATGTGACCGAGGAGCTCGTCCGCTTGAAGAGCCACATAGAGGCTTTTGAAAAGACTGTGGAAAAGGGCTCTCCCTGCGGGAGGAAGCTGGATTTCATCTCTCAGGAGATGTTGAGAGAGGCCAATACCCTCGGGGTTAAGGCGGCTACAGCCCAGCTGAATCACCTCGCCGTTGACATGAAAACGGAGATAGAAAAGATAAGGGAGCAGGTTCAGAACATAGAATGATAAAGAGAAAGAAGGGCATCATTTTCGTTGTTTCAGCCCCTTCCGGAGCGGGAAAAACCACCTTTTGCAGGCGGGTGCTTTCCGAGCTTGAGGGGATAGTGTTTTCCGTCTCTTACACCACCCGTCCGCCGAGGGAGAATGAAGTGCACGGAAGGGACTACTTCTTCGTCTCCCGGGAAGAGTTTCTCAGAATGGTGGAGGAGGGGAAGTTCGTTGAGTATGCCGAGGTTTACGGCAATCTATACGGCACTTCCAAGGAGTTTATTGAGGGGTATGTGGAGCAGGGGGTGGATGTCCTTCTTGACATTGACGTTCAGGGGGCGGAAAAGATACTCTCGTATTATTCCGATGCGGTGGGAATCTTTATATTTCCCCCTTCTCTGGAGGTGTTGAGACAGCGGCTTTTAAAGAGGGGAACCGATGCCCCGGAGGTGATAGAGAAAAGGCTTAAGGTTGCGGAAAAAGAGATTGAAAAGGCGGATATGTATCAATACTGGGTTCTCAATGACGAGTTTGAGGAGGCTTATACCGTTTTTAAATCTATTTTTTTAGCTGAAAGGAGCAGAAGTGAAAGACTTTTCCTTGAGGGAAGGGGATTATCACATAGATGATTTCGTGGAGTATCTCGTCAGCTCAAAGGGTGCTTCTCCACACACCGTAAGGGGATACAGGAGGGACATTGAGGAGTTTTTTGCCTTCGTGAAAAAGCCTCCCACGGAGGTCTCAAGGGAGGATGTTCTTTCCTACATCTCTTTTTGCTTCAAAACGAGGCTCTCCTCATCTTCCATAAGCAGGAAGCTTTCCTCCATAAGAACATTCTTCAAGTTCCTGAAGAAGAAGGAGATAATATCTGAAAGCCCTGTGGTGGGGGTGAAGAACCCCAAGATGCCCAAGAGGCTTCCCAGATACCTCTCCTACGACGAGGTTGCCCTTTTGATAGAGAAGGGGGCGGAGAGCGCACGGGATAGAGCTATACTTGAGTTTATGTATGCAACGGGAGTCAGGGTTTCCGAGCTGTGCGGGCTGAACATAGAGGATGTGGACCTTGCCCACATGAAAGCCCTTGTCAGGGGAAAGGGCAAAAAGGAGCGGATAGTCTATTTCGGAAAGAGGGCTAAAGATGCCCTGCTGGAATATTTGAGGGAGAGGCAGAAAATTGTTTCAAGAAGGGGATTCCCTGAGCCCAACGCCCTTTTCGTGACCCCAAGGGGCAGGATAAGCGATATGACGGTGAGGAGGATACTTGACAGAGCCGCTAAAAGGGCAGGACTGCCGAAAAAGGTCTATCCGCACATGGTAAGGCACAGCTTCGCCACCCATCTGCTTGAAGGGGGGCTGGAGCTCAGGGCTCTTCAGGAGCTTTTGGGCCATAAAAACATAGAGACAACGGAGGTTTACACACATGTATCAATTGAAAGACTGGTGGAGGTTTACGACAGAACCCACCCGAGAGCAAGGAGAAAAAGCTAAGTCCACCACTGTTTTGTGCGTGCGCAAAGGGGACAGGGTGGTTATGGCGGCGGACGGACAGGTCACCTTCGGCACCACTGTGCTTAAATCCAGGGCAAAGAAGGTGAGGAAGATATACCACAACAGGGTCATGGTGGGCTTTGCAGGGGCTTCTGCCGATGCCATCACCCTTATGATGCGCCTTGAGTCAAAGCTGGAGGAGTATGGAGGCAATCTCGCAAGGGCAGTGGTTGAGCTTGCCAAGGACTGGAGGATGGACAAGGCTTTGAGAAGGCTTGAAGCTTTTATGATAGTGGCTGATAGAGAAAGGTCTTTTCTCGTTTCCGGCACGGGAGATGTGATAGAGCCTGATGATGGGGTGATAGCCATCGGCTCCGGAGGGGCTTTTGCCCTTTCTGCGGCGAAGGCGCTTCTGAGGCATTCAGACCTTGACGTCAGAGATGTGGTGGTTGAAGCCATGAAAATAGCGGCGTCAATATGTATATATACCAACGAAAATCTTGTGGTAGAGGAGTTGTGAGATGCAGTATAGAGAGCTTACACCGAAGGAGATTGTAAGGGAGCTTGACAGATACATTATCGGGCAGGAAAAGGCTAAAAAGGCGGTTGCCATAGCCCTGAGGAACCGCTGGAGAAGGCAGCAACTGCCCCCTGAGCTCAAAGAGGAGGTGTTGCCCAAAAACATCCTCATGATTGGCCCCACGGGCGTGGGAAAGACGGAGATTGCGAGAAGGCTTGCCAGGCTTGCCAAGGCTCCTTTCGTTAAGGTGGAGGCTTCAAAGTTTACCGAAGTGGGGTATGTTGGAAGGGATGTGGAGTCCATCATAAGGGACCTCACCAAGGTTTCCATAAGGATGGTGAAGGAGGAGAAGGAGAAGCAGGTTCTTGCCAAGGCGAGGTTTCTGGCTGAGGAAAAAATCCTTGACCTGCTCGTTCCCAGGCCCGCCGTTCCCAGAGGCGTTTCTTTAAGCGGCGATGAGGTTCAGCAGTATAAAAACACGCGGGAGAAGTTCAGACAGATGCTGAAAGAGGGCAGGCTTGACGAGAGAGAGGTTGACGTGGAGGTTGAGGACAAGAGCTCCGCGGCAATGATAGAGGTGATACCCATGACGGGCATGGAGGACATAGACTTGAGCCTCAGGGACATGCTGGGAAGCCTTTTCCCGAAAAAGACCAAGGTAAAAAGGATGAAGGTGAAGGACGCCTTTGAATACATAACCAAGCAGGAAGCGGAAAAGCTGATTGACATGGACGAGGTGATAAAAGAGGCTATAGAGCGGGTTGAGCAGACAGGCATCGTCTTCATTGACGAGATAGACAAGATTGCCGGAAGGGAGAGGTCTCACGGTCCGGATGTCTCAAGGGAGGGGGTGCAGAGGGACCTTCTGCCTCTGGTTGAGGGCACCTCCGTAACCACGAGATACGGGGTGGTGAGAACGGACCACATCCTTTTCATAGCCGCAGGTGCTTTTCATGTGGCAAAGCCCTCTGACCTCATACCGGAGCTTCAGGGAAGGTTTCCCATAAGGGTTGAGCTTTCTCCTTTAGCCAAAGAGGACTTTGTGAGGATACTCACCGAGCCGCAGAACGCTCTGGTGAAGCAGTATAAAGCCTTGCTCCTTACGGAGGGGGTTGAGCTTGAGTTTACTGAAGACGGGGTTGAAAGAATAGCGGAGATAGCCGTGATGCTCAACGAGAGGATGGAAAACATAGGGGCAAGGAGGCTTTACACGGTTATGGAAAAACTGCTGGAGGAGGTCTCCTTCAGCGCGCCGGAATTGAAGGGCACCAGGGTTGTCATAGACAGGGCTTATGTGGACGAAAAGCTCAGCGACATAATGAAGGACGAAGACCTGAGCAAATACATCCTTTAGCTGAGGGCGAAATGGAGGCTAAGATTCTGTCTTACATACAGCAGATTTCTCTGGGGGTGGTTCCTGTTCTTTTCAGCATCACCGTTCACGAGGTCTCTCACGGTTATGTGGCGTATCTTCTGGGGGACGACACGGCTAAGAGGATGGGAAGACTCACCCTTAACCCTCTGAAGCACCTTGACCCCATTGGCCTTCTGGTCTTTCTCGTAACGAGGGTTATTGGCTGGGCGAAGCCCGTTCCCGTAAATCCCTTGAATTTGAGGAATCCGAAGAGGGACATGATGTGGGTTGCCGCGGCGGGTCCTGCTTCAAATATGGCGCTGGCTTTCCTTTTTGCCGTGGCTTTCAGAGGGCTGGTGAAGCTGGATGCGGCGCTTTTAAAGTATTTCGTGTTCTTTTTCAGATACGGCATTCTCCCTCCACTTGAGGGGGCTTACAGGATTGTTGTGCCTCTCGTGGTCATGTGTGCCATGGGGGCTATTATCAATGTGGCTCTCTGTTTCTTCAACCTGATACCCATTCTGCCCCTTGACGGCGGCAGGATACTTTACGGTATTCTGCCTGAGCGGCTGGCTTCAGAATACGCTAAAATAGAGCCGTGGGGGCTTTTTATCGTGATATTGCTTGTTTTGGTGGGGGGTATAGATAAATATCTTGGAGAGATAATCTGGCGGGCGGCCGGGTTTTTACTGGGTTTTTAGGAGGTAGTTATGGCTATGATAACCAAGCTGTTGGAAAAGGTTATTGGAACGAAAAACGAAAGGGAACTGAAGAAGCTCTGGCCCATTGTTCACAAGATAAACGAGCTTGAGCCGGAGGTCTCTTCCCTTTCGGATGAGGCACTGGCTAAAAAGACCGAGGAATTTAAAAAGCGCCTTGCGGACGGGGAAACTCTGGACGACCTTCTGGTTGAGTCTTTTGCCGTGGTTAGAGAGGTGGCTAAAAGAACCCTGGGTATGCGTCCTTTTGATGTTCAGCTTCTGGGCGGGATAGTGCTTCATCAGGGAAAGATAGCGGAGATGAAAACAGGTGAGGGAAAGACCCTCGTTGCCACCCTTCCCATATACCTCAACGCCTTAACAGGTAGGGGTGTTCACCTCGTTACGGTGAACGACTACCTTGCCCGAAGGGATGCCATGTGGATGGGTCCCATATACCTGTTTTTAGGGCTCACCGTTGGCGTTATCCAGCACGATGCATCTTTTCTGGTTGAGTGGGAGGATAGAGAGACTTTCAGAACCAAGCTCGTTCCGTGCACGAGAAGGGAAGCCTACCTTGCCGATGTGACCTACGGCCAGAACAACGAGTTCGGTTTTGACTATCTGCGCGACAACATGGCCTGGGACATAGAGGACTGTGTGCAGAGGGAGCTTTATTACGCCATCGTTGACGAGGTGGACAGCATCCTTATTGACGAGGCGAGAACTCCCCTCATCATCTCGGGTCCGGCGGAGGAGTCCACGGAGCTTTACTACACCGCCAACAGGGTGGTTCAGGGGCTGAAAAAAGATGTGCATTACGAGATTGACGAGGAGTCCAAAACGGTGATGCTTACTGAGGAGGGCATAGCCGAGCTTGAGAGAAGGCTTGGAATAGACAACCTTTACGACCCCATACACATAGACCTTCTCCACAAGATAGAGCAGGCATTAAGAGCTCATGTGCTTTTCAAAAGGGATGTGGATTATGTGGTTAAAGACGGAGAGGTCATCATCGTTGACGAGTTCACCGGAAGGCTCATGCCGGGAAGGCGCTGGTCCGACGGCTTGCATCAGGCTATTGAAGCCAAAGAGGGGGTTAAGATAAAGGCGGAAAACCAGACTCTCGCCACCATAACCTTTCAGAACTACTTCCGCATGTATGAAAAGCTTGCAGGTATGACGGGAACCGCTGAAACGGAAGCCGCCGAGTTTATGGAGATATACGGCCTTGATGTGGTGGTGATACCCACCCACAAGCCCATGATAAGGGTTGACTATCCCGATGTGGTTTTCAGAACCCAGAAAGAAAAGTGGGAGGCGGTGGTTAAGGAGATAGAGGAGCTTCACAAGAAGGGAAGGCCTGTTCTCGTGGGAACCACTTCCATAGAGGCTTCGGAAAAGCTTTCCTCCATGCTGAAGAAACGGAGAATAAAGCACAATGTGCTCAACGCCAAATATCACGAAAAGGAGGCAGAAATCATCGCTCAGGCGGGGCGATTGGGTGCGGTGACCATTGCCACCAACATGGCAGGCCGTGGAACGGATATTATGCTCGGTGGGAATCCGGAATACCTTGCGAAAGAGGTGCTGAAAAAGAGGCACGGCACGCTGGAGGGCGTATCCAAAGAGGAGTGGGAGAGGGAGCTTGAGAAAGCCCGCAAAATCACCGAGGAGGAGAAGAAAAAGGTCATAGAGCTGGGAGGACTTCACATAATCGGAACGGAAAGACACGAATCCCGCCGCGTTGACAACCAGCTCAGGGGCCGTGCTGGAAGGCAGGGAGACCCCGGTTCAACCCGGTTTTTCCTTTCGCTGGAGGACGACCTTCTGCGCATCTTCGGCGGGGATAAGCTGAAGAAGATTATGGACAAGCTTGGAATGAAGGAAGGAGAGCCCATAGAGCATCCCTGGGTTTCAAAGGCTATAGAGAACGCGCAGAAAAAGGTGGAAGCCCACAACTTTGAGATAAGGAAGCACCTTTTAGAGTATGACGATGTTATGAACAAGCAGAGAGAAGTGGTCTATGCCCAGAGGAGAAAGATACTTGAGGGACACGACCTGAGAGAAGAGATAATGGGCATAGTGCACGAGCTTATAGACTCAATAGTTGAGCGGTATGCCCCTGAAAGGGAGGTTGACACCTCCGGTATCGTTAAGGAGTTCAACCGGATATTCAACTGCAAGATTTCCGAGGATGAGATAAAGGGGCTTGAGAAGGAAGAGATAAAAGAGAAGCTTAAAGAGATTGCAGAGGCTATTTACAAAGAGAAAGAGGAGCTTGCAGGAAGGGAGAACATCGCCCGTATAGAGAGAATGATTTTCCTGTACACCCTTGATTCTCTGTGGAAAGACCACCTTCTTGCCATGGACCACTTGAGGGATGTGATTGGCTTGAGGGGTTATGGTCAGAAGGACCCCTTGAACGAGTATAAGAAGGAGAGTTTTGAGCTCTTTGCCGATATGATAGAACGCCTCAAGAGGCAGGTGGTGGAGACCCTTTACAGAATTGAGGTCAGGGTTGAGGGCTCTGAGGTTGAGGAGAAGGTAAAGAAAAAGAGAAAGAGCAGGTATATTGAGCACAGAGGCGATGCGGAATCAAAGGTGGAAACCGTGAGGCGTTCTGGGAGAAAGATAGGAAGAAATGAACCCTGCCCCTGCGGCTCCGGAAAGAAATACAAACACTGTTGCGGTAAAAGGGCTTAAAAAGAGGGGGAGAGAGACTCCCCCCTCTTTTTACTGCGTTTTTATTTTACGCTCTCTTTAAGAAGCTTTCCGGGTTTGAATTTGGGTACCTTAGCGGCAGGTATGATAATCTCTTCCTTGGTCTGGGGATTTCTGCCTTTTCTTGCGGCTCTTTCAGCAACATAAAATGTTCCAAAACCAACCAGCGTAACCTTTTCACCCTTAGAGAGAGCTTCCGTCACGCCTTTGATGAAAGCGTTAAGAGCTTTCTCTGCTGTGGCTTTGGTTATTCCTGCTTCTTTTGCTATGTAGCTAACCAGTTCTGCCTTGGTCATGGTGACCTCCCATTATTAGTGTTTTTCTGTAAAAAATGATATGTGTATGCAAATGAGCTTGTCAAGAGCTTTAAAGAGAGTTTATGCTGAAAATGGATTAAAAAACTAAACTTGCCGACAAAACATGGTTTTATGGAGGTTGGTTATGGTGGGCATTATCGGATTTGGTAAGATGGGAGAGGCTATCGGTTTGAGTTTGAAGTCCAATTTTGGTGAGGAAGTAGGGGTTTTTGATGTTGACGGGAAGAGAAGAAGGCTTGCTGAGGAGAAGGGGCTGACGGTCTTTTCGGACAATGCGGAGCTTGTATCTTCATCGGAAATCGTGATTCTGGCAGTTAAGCCTCAGGTTATAGAGTGTGTGGCTGATGAAATCAGGGGAAGGCTTGACGGAAAGCTTGTGGTTTCCATTGCGGCTGGAGTGAGCTGTGAAAAGCTGAAAAAAATTCTGGGGATTGACAGGGTGGTGAGAGTTATGCCAAACACCCCTGCCCTCGTCTCTGAGGGGGCTGTTGCCGTCTCTTTTTGCGGAAGCTTTTCCGAAGAGGAGAGGCAGACCGTTTTGAGGCTTCTTTCCGCACTTGGCAGGACCTTTGAGGTGCCGGAGGGCTATATGGACGCTGTGA
>JAADEW010000003.1 GCA_013153205.1 Deferribacteres bacterium
ATGCCGCAAGGTGGCGGTGTAGCTCAGGTGGTAGAGCAGGCGTCTCATAAGCGCCGGGTCCGGGGTTCAAGTCCCTGCACCGCCACCATTTATTTTTTATAACCGGCTCTGGAGCTTTTTGACTTTTTTCACACATTTGATTAATTTAATTGTTATGAATTTAGAAATAAAACTTAAAGTAGGTGAACTTCTTCTAAAAAAAGGGCTTATAACCGAAGACCAGCTCAACAAAGCCTTAGAAGAGCACCAGAAAACCGGTAAAAGAATCGGTGATATACTCGTAGAGCTTGGTTTCATAGACAGGGAAACCCTGGAAAAAACCCTTTCAGAATACAAAGCAACCCTCTCGTTTATAGAAGAAGAATGGGACCCTGCAAGCCTCGACAAAGAGCTTGCAAAAATCGTTCCTGAAAGAATAGCTTCCATGTTTGGCATTGTGCCCATAAAAAAGGAAAATTCCACCATCGTGGTGGCTTCAACAGACGTTCTGGACATATCAGCCCTTGACTATGTTAGATTTGCAACGGGATATAACGTTAAGGTAGTCATCACCACACAGGAGTTTGTGGAAAACGTCTATAATGCCTTATACGGTTCTGCTTCTGCCACTGAAATACTAAAAGACATAGTTGGAGAACCTGAAGAAAAGGAAGAAAATGAAGAGATAGATGATGTTTCCATAATTGAAATAGAGTCAGAAGAAGCAGACACAGTGTCCCTCGGCAGTGTGGAAGAGCTTGCCTTCCAGGCACCTGTGGTAAGGCTCATCAATTTCCTGCTCACGGATGCCATAACCAAAGGTGCAAGTGATATTCACATAGAGCCTTACGAAAAGCGCGTCAGGATAAGATTCAGAATAGACGGCATTCTATACGACCAGATGTCCGTTTCCATAAAGATGAAAGAAGCCATCATTGCCCGTGTCAAGATTCTGGCTAAACTCAATATTGTTGAAAGGAGAATCCCCCAGGACGGCAGGATGAAGGTCAAGGTCAAAAACAGAGAAGCCGATATCAGGGTATCCACCCTTCCTACCGTCTATGGCGAAAAGGTGGTCATGAGAATACTTGACAAGACAAGCCTTGTGTTTGACCTGGACCTGCTCGGCTTTGAAGAAAATCAGAAAGAGCTTTTTGAAAGAATGATTTCAAAGCCCTACGGCATGATACTCATAACAGGTCCCACAGGTTCAGGTAAAACCACCACTCTGTATTCAGCCCTTAAAAGGTTAAACAAACCTGAAGTCAACATAATGACCGTTGAAGACCCTGTTGAATACAACTTTGAGGGGATAAACCAGGTAAACGTCAATGAAGCGGTGGGGCTCACCTTTGCGTCCGCCCTGAGAGCCTTCCTGAGGCAGGACCCGGACATCATTCTCGTTGGTGAGATAAGAGACCAGGAAACAGCAGACATAGCCATCAAAGCGGCTCTGACGGGACATCTTGTTTTCTCAACCCTTCACACCAACAACGCCCCTGCCACGGTGACGAGGCTCATTGACATGGGAGTCGAACCCTTTCTTGTTTCATCATCGCTGATACTCGTTGTAGCACAGAGGCTCGTGAGAAGAATCTGCCAGCACTGTAAAGAGGAGATAACACCCGACCCGGACATACTCAGAGCGCTGAACATTACCGATAACAACATTAAATTTTACAGAGGAAAGGGCTGTTCCAACTGCAGAAAGACTGGTTACAAAGGCAGAATCGCCGTATATGAGATGATGGAGATAACTGATGAGATGAGAAAAGCCATTGTGAAAGGGGCACCGGAAGACGAAATAAGAGAGATGGCTAAAGCCAACGGTATGGTAACACTGAGAGAAGCCGGTATCATAAAAGCTCAAAAAGGACTTACAACTCTGGAAGAGGTTCTTCGAGCTACAGCCTAAAGGGAGGACAGCATGGAGGGTAATCCAAACATCACCCTTGAAGACCTTTTGTCAATAGCCGTTGAAAATAACGCAACGGACCTTCACGTAAGCGTTGGAGACCCTCCTCGAATGAGGGTATCGGGTAAACTTAAACCCATAAAAGATATTCCTCCACTAACACCAGCCGATACCCATAGAATGTGTTTCAGCGTTATGACGGACCTCCAGAAAAAGGTATTTGAAGAAAAACACGAGGTGGACTTCTCTTTCGGTATAAAGGGGCTGTCAAGGTTCAGAGCTAACGTCTTCATGCAGAGGGGCTCTGTGGCAGGAGCTTTCAGAAGAATTCCCTTCAAGATAATACCCCTTGAGTCTTTAGGGCTTCCCCCCGTGGTCAAGACCTTTATAACCAAACCCAAGGGACTTGTGCTCGTAACGGGTCCCACAGGTAGTGGTAAATCCACTACCCTTGCCGCCATGATAGACAGGATAAATGAAACCCAAGAAAAGCACATTATAACCATTGAGGACCCTATAGAGTATCTCCATCCTCACAAAAAAAGCCTTGTCAATCAAAGAGAGGTGGGAGCAGATACAGAATCTTTCGCAGCAGCCTTAAAATACATATTAAGACAGGACCCTGACGTGGTCCTGATAGGTGAGATGCGCGACCTCGAAAGTATAGCTGCAGCCCTTACCGTGGCTGAAACGGGACACCTCACCTTCGCAACCCTCCACACAAACTCCGCCATTGAAACCATAAACAGAATAATAGACGTGTTTCCGCCGCATCAGCAGAATCAGATAAGAGCACAGCTTTCACACGTTCTGGAAGGCATTATCACCCAGAAGCTCCTTCCCAGAGCAGACGGGGAAGGTCTGTGCCTTGCCTCAGAAGTTCTCGTGCCAACCCCTGCAGTGAGAAACCTCATAAGGGAAAACAAGATACACCAAATCTACACGGTAATGCAGTCGGGACAGATACATCACGGCATGCAAACCATGAATCAATCGCTTGTCAAGCTGTATGAGCAGGGCTTGATAACCTATGAACAGGCTGTAACCAGCTCTTACAACATAGACGAGCTCATTCCCATGCTGGAAAAGGCTAAATTCGTGTCCGGAAGGCTTTAATGGGCAAGCTCTGGGGCGGAAGATTTGATAAAGGAACGAACAGGTTTATAGAGGAATACACTGAATCCATCTCCTTTGACCAGAGGCTCTTCAAAGAGGACATAAAGGGAAGTATTGCCCACTGCAGAATGCTGATAAAACAGGGAATTATCCCGGAAGAGGAAGGTAAAAAAATAATCTCTGCCCTTGAGGAGATACTTAAAGAGGCGGAAGAAAAAGGTATTCCCTGTGACCCCTCCTACGAAGATATCCACACATACATAGAGAGCCGCCTAAGGGAAAAAGTTGGGGATATCGCAGGAAAGCTTCACACGGCAAGAAGCAGAAACGACCAGATAGTCCTTGACGTAAAGCTTTACATGAAAAGAGAGATAGCCCAAATTATCAGCCTCATTGAAGAGCTACAGAAAAACCTTGTCAAAAAGGCAGAGGAAGAGATTGACACCATACTCCCCGGATTCACCCACCTCCAGCACGCACAGCCCGTATCTTTAGCCTTTCATCTTCTCGCATACTTCTGGATGCTGGAAAGGGACAGGGGGAGGTTCAAAGACGCCTTAAAAAGGCTGGACGAAAATCCACTGGGAAGCTGTGCCCTCGCCGGAACAGCCCTCCCAATAGACAGATTCTACACCACAGAGCTTTTAGGTTTTGAAAAGCCCACCGAAAACGCAATGGACACGGTCTCAAACAGAGACTTCATTCTGGAATTCCTATCCACCGCAGGTATCGCAATGATAAATCTATCAAGGCTCTGTGAAGAGATGGTTATATGGAGCTCACCTGAATTCTCCTTTGTTGAGCTTTCGGACGAGGTGTGCACGGGAAGCTCCATAATGCCTCAGAAGAAGAACCCGGATGTGGCAGAGCTCACCCGCGGTAAGGTGGGAAGGGTTATCGGAAACCTTGTATCCCTTTTGGTAACGCTGAAAGGGCTTCCTCTCTCCTACAATAGAGACCTGCAGGAAGACAAAGAGCCCCTTTTTGACACCGCTGACACCTTGAAAGGAGCGCTAAAGGCTGTCTCTCTGATGATAGAAGGGGCAAAATTCAACAGGGAAAGGATGAGGCTCATGGCGAAGGAGGGCTTCACCGAAGCCACAGACCTTGCCGACTACCTTGTGAAAAAGGGAATTCCCTTCAGGGAAGCCCATAGAATAATCGGCGAGATTGTGAAATACTGCATCGCAAACAGCAAAAGGCTTGATGAGCTCAGCCTTACCGAATACAAAAAGTTCTGCCAAGAATTTGAAGAAGACCTATACAAAGCCATTGACATAGAAAACGTGGTGGACTCAAGGAAGTCCTACGGGGGAACATCCAGAACCCTGCTTAAAGAGCAGATTGAAAGAATAAAAAAGGAACGGGGATGGCAAAAAGGATAGCCGCCTGTCTTTTTATTTGCGCACTGATGCTGTCCTGCGGATATAAAGCTCCCCCCAAACCGCCGGAAAAGCTCACCCCGGAAAGGATAAAGTCCATCAATGTTATCAAATACCCTGACATTACCATCATCATGGTTTCACTGCCGTCAAAGTATGCGGAAGGAAAGAAGATAGAGAGCATCAGGCTGACCGTCAAAAAGTGCAACGACAGGTGCAAAAAGTGCACCACCATATTCAACAGCTGGGTTAAGCCGGATACGGCTTTCGTTGAAGATGTAAAGGTGGAAAGGAGCACATGCTACAGGATATACGGCAAAACCAAGAGAAAGAAGAAGATACCGGAAGAAAGGATTGTGGTTAACGAATACCACAGGCTTCCGGCTCCCAGAATAGATGTGGGCAGGATAACGGAAAGGAGCGTGGAGCTTAAAGTAAAGGGATGTGGGAGCTTTGAATCAGCCATTTACAGGAGACTGCCCACAAAAAGATACGGGATAATGCCCTATCGGATACTTCCCCCTTCAAAGGAGAGGTTCACCGATACCGAGGTGAAGAAAGGGATACAATACTGCTACACTGCAAGGTGCGTGATGCGGCACAATCAGGAAGCGGACCTATCCGCTTCCAGCAACGAGCTGTGCCTGAGACCCATGGATATCACCCCTCCTCCTGTGCCGCAAAACCTTTCCGGGGTATATCACAACGGCAGGGTATATCTCGCATGGGACCCGGTTAAGGCAAAGGACCTCGCCGGTTATGTGATTTACAGGTTTGAATACGGAGGCTGGGTGAGGCTCAACTCCAAACCCAATCCCCTTCCCACATTTGTAGATGAGAATCCTCCACCATCAGGACCGCTAAAATATGCCGTCTCTTCTGTTGACAAATGGGGTAACGAAAGTAAAAAATCTAAACCTGTCATACTCCGAAAATAGATAAACTTGAGGAGGACCCAAATGGCTTTTTCCTACAAAAACGGCGAGCTCCACTGTGAAGACGTCCCTGTAAAAGAGATTGCCGAAAAGATAGGCACCCCCTTTTACCTTTACAGCTACAGCGAACTGAAAAAGGGCGTCAGCGCATACACAAAAGCCCTGAACGCCACAGGCGGCATAGTCTGCTACGCCGTAAAAGCCAATTCAAACCTCGCCGTGTTAAGGGCTATCTTTAAAGAAGGGGCCGGCGCAGATATCGTAAGCGGCGGCGAGCTTTTCAGGGCGCTGAGAGCAGGAGTTGACCCCAAAAAGGTGGTCTTTGCAGGGGTGGGAAAGACCGAAAAGGAGATGGCTTACGCCTTAAGGGCTGGTATTCTCATGTTCAATGTGGAGTCGGAGGAAGAGCTTGAGGTCCTGAATGAGGTGGCAAAAAGTGAAGGCAAAAAAGCCCCCATCGCCATAAGGGTCAATCCCGACGTTGACCCGCAAACACATCCCTACATCTCAACGGGGCTGAAAGAGAGCAAGTTCGGCATAGACATAGAAGAGAGTATCAAGGTTTACGAAAAGGCAAACAACATGGAAAACATAGAGGTTTTAGGCGTCCACTGCCACATAGGCTCGCAAATCACCAGCATATCCCCTTTTGTTGACGCCGCTCAAAGGGTGTTTGCCCTTATTGACAGGCTGAAGGAAGCGGGAATCACCCTTAAATTTATGGACATAGGCGGAGGCATAGGAATAACCTATAAGAACGAGACTCCCCCTTCTCCCGAAGAGCTGGTGAACGCCATAAAAGATGAGTGCGCCAGAAGAGGAGTAAAGCTCATAATGGAGCCGGGAAGGTCCATAGTGGGAAATGCCGGCATATTCGTAACAAAAATCCTATACGTTAAAAAGAAGGCGGAAAAGACCTTCTACATAGTTGACGGTGCCATGAACGATTTGGCAAGGCCTGCTCTTTACAATGCATACCACGAGATAAAACCGGTGAGAGAACACACCACAGGCAGAATCGTTGCCGATGTGGTGGGTCCCATCTGCGAAACCGGAGACTTCCTTGCCCGGAAAAGGGAGCTTCCCCTTCTCAAGAGAGGGGAGCTTCTTGCCGTGATGAGCGCCGGTGCCTATGGATTCACCATGTCCTCCAACTACAACTCCCGCCCGCGGGTGCCTGAAGTGATGGTGAATCGGGACCAGTGGTTCGTGGTAAGGGAGCGGGAAAGCTACGAAGACCTCGTAAGAGGCGAGAAGATTCCAGAATTTCTAATGGAGTAGCGTCATGGAGATAGCTTTTTCCAAGCTTTCAGGTTCAGGAAACGACTTCATCATAATAGACAACCTGTCAGGAGAGCTCAACGTTGAGGATTTCAAAGAGAAAATACCCCTCATCTGCAGAAGGAGAATCTCCGTAGGTGCAGATGGAGTTATCATCATTGAAAAGTCGGACAGAGCCCATTTCAGGTGGCGATTTTTCAACTCTGACGGTTCCGAAGCGGAGATGTGTGGAAACGGCGGAAGGTGCGTTGCAAGGTTTGCCTATGAAAAAGGGATAGCCCCCCAGAAACTCGCCTTTGAAACCCTCGCGGGAATAATCAGAGCCGAGGTAAACGGCAAAAGCGTTAAAGTGGAGATGATAAAGCCTTTCGGCTTAAAGATAGACGAAAAGCTCAACATAGACGGCAGAGAACTCACCTACTCCTTTATAAATACCGGGGTGCCTCATGTGGTAATCTTTGTGGACGATATAGAAGCAGTTGATGTTGAAGAACTCGGACGGAAGGTAAGATTCCACGAGGCATTTAAACCTTCAGGCACCAATGTAAACTTCGTAAGCGTAAAAGACGGCAAACTCTTTATCCGCACATACGAAAGGGGAGTTGAAGGGGAAACGCTTGCCTGCGGAACGGGAGCCACAGCGGCGGCTTTAATAGCCATTGAGAAAAAGATGCTTTCAAGCCCGGTAACGGTGATAACCAGAAGCAAAGAAGCCCTGAAGATATACAAAGAGGGGGAACAGGTTTTTCTGGAAGGTTTGACAAGGTGGGTTTATGATGGTGTATTAAAAGAAGAATCATGGACTTAACGGAGGGACGGGTATGTTTGAAGGAGCATTCGTAGCCATAGTAACGCCTTTTAAAGACGGCAGGATAGACGAAGACAAGCTGAGAGAGCTGATAGAGTTCCAGATTGAAAACGGCACCCACGGGATTGTGCCGTGCGGAACCACCGGAGAATCTGCAACCCTATCCTATGAGGAGCACAAAAGGGTTGTAAGGATTACCGTGGAGCAGGTAAAAGGAAGAGTCCCCGTTGTAGCGGGTTCAGGCTCCAACAGCACGAGAGAAGCTTTAGAGCTTACGGCTTTCGCCAAGGAAGCAGGCGCCGATGCGGCTTTAGTCATAACCCCATACTACAACAAACCCACTCAGGAAGGGCTTTACCAGCACTATAAAAAGATAGCGGAAGAGACCAAGTTTCCCATAATCATCTACAATGTTCCGGGAAGAACGGGATGTGACATACTTCCTGAGACCGTGGCAAGGCTCGCCTCACAGTTTAAGGAGATTGTTGGAATAAAGGAGGCAACCGGTTCCGTAAGGAGGGCAACGGAAGTCCTTGAAAAAATAGACCGAGACGACTTCTGCCTTCTCTCCGGAGATGACTTCATCGTATATCCCCTAATCTGCGTTGGAGCCAAGGGAGTTATTTCGGTGGTGTCAAATATAGCTCCCAACGACATGTCCGAGCTGGTAAGCTCTGCCATGAACGGCAATTACGAAAGGGCAAAGGACCTTCACTACAGGCTTCAGCCTCTCTGCAGAGCCATGTTTATAGAGACCAACCCCATACCCGTAAAGACCGCCCTTGCCATGATGGGCAGGATAGAAGAAGAGCTGAGACTGCCCCTATGCAGGATGAAGGAAGAGAACAGAAAGAAGCTTGAAGAGATACTCAAATCCTACGGGCTTATATAAGGGGTGAAAGCGATGAAGGTGGCAGTGGCAGGGGTTTGCGGAAGAATGGGAAGGACCATAGCAAGGCTCGTTGAGGAAGACCCTGAACTCATCCTCTCTGCGGTTACGGAAGCACCTGAAAGTGAGTGGGTGGGAAAGAATACGAAAGATGCCCTGGGATTAAAGACCTCTCTCACCATAAAGGACTTCTGGGACGAAGACGACGACTTTGACGTTCTTATAGACTTTACCACACCCACTGCCACCATGAGGAATGTTGAGTTCTGTGCCCAAAACGGGAAAAAGATGGTGATAGGAACCACGGGCTTAAGCAAAGAGCAGATAGACGCCATCTCTAAAGCCGCCCAAAGCACAGCCATCGTCTTCTCACCCAACATGAGCGTGGGGGTTAACCTTCTTTTCAAGCTTGTAGCCGATGTAGCCCGCATCCTCGGGGAAGACTACGACGTTGAGATAGTGGAGATACACCACAGGTTCAAGAAGGATGCCCCCTCAGGAACGGCTCTTCGCCTTGCGGAAAACATAGCAGAAGCGCTGGGAAGAGACCTTGAAGAGGTAGGGGTTTACGGCAGAAAAGGGATTGTGGGCGAGCGTAAAAAGGATGAGATAGGCGTATTTGCCGTAAGGGCAGGAGACGTGGTGGGAGAGCACACCGTCATATTCGCAACCCTGGGCGAAAGGGTTGAGCTCACCCACAGGGCCCACAGCCGCGAGACCTTTGCAAGAGGCGCTATAAGAGCCGCCAAGTGGGTTTACCACAAAGAAAGCGGCCTTTACAGCATGTGGGATGTGCTCGGCATAAAATGAGGCTGAGATTTGCCCCGGCCCCCACGGGTTATCTTCACATCGGAAACTGCCGGACGGCTCTTTTCAACTACCTGTATGCTCTAAAGCACGGCGGCACCTTCACATTAAGGATTGACGACACGGGGGAAGGAGTATCTCCCGAATTTGAAAAAGCCATAGTAGAAGACCTCAAGTGGCTGGGGCTTTCGTGGGACAAGGTTTTCAGGCAGTCGGAGAGGAAAGAGCTTTACGACAGATACTTTGAAGTTCTGAAAAGCAAAGGATTCGTCTATCCCTGTTTCTGCACGAAAGAGGAGCTTGAGAGGGAACGGGAAAAGGCGAAGAGAGCCGGAAAAGCCTACCGATATTCGGGAAAGTGCAGGAAACTGGCCGAAGATGAAAGAGACAGGCTTATAAAATCGGGAGCGCCCCACACATGGAGGTTCGCCGTATCCCCTCAAAAGGTCAGCTTCCACGATTTGGTTAAAGGAAAAAAGAGCTTCAGCACGAAAGGAATGGGAGACTTCATCATAAAAAGAAGCAACGGCACATACACCTATCTCTTCTCAAGCGTGGTTGATGACATAGAGCTTGGAATAACCCACATCTTGAGAGGAGAAGACCACCTCTCAAATACGCCCCTTCAAATCCTTCTGTTTGAAGCCTTTGAAGCTGACATCCCCTTCTTCGGGCATTTTCCCCTAATCAAAACCGAAGAGGGAAAACCCTTGAGCAAGAGGGAAAAAAGCAGATTCAGCATCCGCACCCTTAAAGAGGAAGGATACCTGCCAGAGGCTGTAAACACATATCTTTTCAATCTGGGCAGAAAAAAGCCGGAAGAGGGCATAAAGAGCCT
>JAADEW010000001.1 GCA_013153205.1 Deferribacteres bacterium
CTCCAGTCCGCAGTTTTTCACCGTGGTGAACACGTCAATGGAACAGGCTTCCATTGACGGATACGCAAGCTCCGGGTGCTTGCAGTGGTCGGGAGTGCAGGTCTCGCAAAGCCTGCACCTTCCAGAGCCGAGGGGAAAGGCTTTAAATATGCGCTTTGAATACAGGTAAAACATCATGTCGCGGGCGAGTTTCGTGGCGTTGTCGTGGCTGTCTGAGACCATGATTATGGCTTTTTCGTATTCTGCCAGTATCTTTCTCATCTCATCGGCATCGGGGGTATAGGGGGGACAGGTTTTCCACTTGCCGTAATCGGAACACCCGTATCGGCACTTGAGCCTTACCCAGTGGGCTACCTCTATGAGCTCTGGGGTTATGATTTTGGCATCCAGCGCTCCAAGCTCCTTCGCTTTGGCTATGAGCTCGTCGTCTTTGACCATGCTTCGCTCCTTATCCTTTTGATAAAGGTTTTCACCTGTTTTCTCGTTTCTTCAGGGCTTTTTGAGTTGTCTATAACCACATCTGCCAGTTTTCTCTTTTCCTCTATGGGAATCTGGCTTTTGAGCCTTTTCACGGCTTCATCTTTCGTTAAGCCGTCCCGCATCATGAGCCTTTCAATCTGGATTTCCTGCGGTGCATACACAACCACGGTTATGTCCATTTCCCTGTCAAGCCCCACCTCAAAAAGGAGGGGAACCTCTATCACCACGGGCTCACACGGATGCTCTCTCTCAAATTCCTCCAGAAGCTTTCTCATCCTTTCCACGATGAGGGGATGGAGTATTTTTTCAAGCTCTTTTCTCTTTTTCTCGTCCGAAAAGACGAGCTTTCCGAGCTTTTTTCTGTCTATCTCTCCGTTTTCACGGAGTATCTCTTTTCCAAAGGCTTCAACCACCTTTTCGTAGCCTTCCTCTTCCTTTCGGGTTATCTGCCTTGCTATCTCGTCAACGTTTATGGTTCTTATTCCTTCCTCTTCAAATATTTTGAGCACACTGCTTTTTCCCGTGGCGATTCCTCCGGTTAAGCCGATTTTTATCACAGCTTCCCCCAGTCCTTTCCCACCTTTACGTCAACCTTCAGGGGAATCCCCAGCTCGGGACAGATGCCCTCCATAATTTTTTTCAGATGCTGTGCAAACTCCTCTGCCTCTTCGTCCTTTACTTCAAAGAGGAGCTCGTCGTGGACCTGAAGGAGCATCCTTGCATCTATGCCGCTTTTTTCTATGAAGCTGTCCATCTTTATCATGGCAAGCTTTATCAGGTCTGCCGCAGTTCCCTGGATGGGGGTGTTCACGGCTATTCTCTTTCCGAACTCCCTCTCTTCCCTTCGTGAGCTTAAAAGCTCTGGAACAGGCCTTTTCCTTCCGAAAAAGGTTTTGACGAACCCTTTCTCCTGAGCGGATTCTATGGTTTTATTTATAAACTCCACCACTTTGGGATATCTTTCAAAGTATCTTTCTATGTATGCCTTTGCCTCCTCAATGCTTATGCCGAGCTCCTTTGACAGCCCGTAAGGGCTCATCCCGTATATGATGCCGAAGTTAACGGTCTTTGCGTGTCTTCTCATGTTGGGTGTAACCTCTTCGGGATTTACCCCGAATATCTCGCAGGCGGTTCTGGTGTGAATGTCTTCCCCCTTTTTGAAGGCTTCAATTAGCTTCTCTTCCTCGGCTAAAGCGGCGAGGATTCTCAGCTCTATCTGTGAGTAGTCTGCGGAGACGAAGGTGTAACCCTCCTCTGCGATGAAGGTCTCCCTTATAAGCCTCCCAAGGTCGGTCCTTATGGGGATGTTCTGGAGGTTGGGCTCGCTTGAGGAGAGCCTTCCCGTTGCGGTGGCTGTCTGGTTGAAGGATGTGTGGACCCTGCCCGTTCTGGGGTGTATCTTTTTGATAAGCCCCTCCACATAGGTGGAGCGGAGTTTGGCAAGCTGTCTGTATTCCAGCACCTTGGCGGGCAGTGGATGCTGTAGGGATAAAACCTCCAGCACCTCGGTGTCCGTTGAAAAGCCGGTTTTGGTCTTCTTCACCGGGGGAAGCTTCAGCTTCTCAAAGAGTATTGACGAAAGCTGTTTCGGGGAGTTTATGTTGAACTTTTCTCCTGCGAGCCTGTAAATATCGCTTTCAACGGCTCTTATCTTCTCTTCAAGAAACTTTGACATGAGCTCAAGCTTGATGGGGTCAACCTTTATCCCGAAAAACTCCATCTTTGCCAGCACGCCTATTAGGGGAAGCTCAATCTCTTCAAATACGAAGGTGAGCTCCTCCTCTTTAAGCCTTTTCTCCAGTATCCGTTTGAGCCTCAAAGTTATGTCGGCATCTTCACATGCATAGAAGACGGCGTCCTTTAAGGGAAGGTGAGAGAAGTCTTCCCCCTTTTTCAGCTTTGATGTGACCTCTTTGTAGCTCTGCATGTGGTAGCCCAGCAGTTCAAGGGCGAGGTTGTCCAGCTTGTGGCTTTTCTTCGTGGGGTTTAAGAGGTAGGAGGCTATCATGGTGTCAAATATTGGGGGAGAGATGGTAAGGTTTTCCTTTAAAAGGACGGCCATTTCGTATTTGAGGTTCTGTCCCACCTTGATGGTTTTTGGATTGTTGAAAACCGCCTCTTTTAAAGCCGTAAGGACCTCCTCCTTTGGCAGGGACTTTTCCCTGTGGGCTAAGGGAATGTAGAAGCCTTTTCCCTCCCGGGTTGATATGGCTATTCCAACAATCTCCGCATCGTGCGGGTTGAGGGAGGTGGTCTCAAAGTCTATGGATATCTCGTGTGGATTTCGGGAGAGGAGTTCTTCCAGCTCCTCTATGCTCTGTATAACCGCGTAATTACTTTCTGCTTTTTTTTTCCCGGCGTCTTCGGGAATCTCTTTGAGGAGGGAGTGGAATTCAAGCTCCATGTAAAGCTTTTTGAGCGCCTCCCAGTCGGGCTTTCTGATTTTCAGCTCTTTCACGCCCACGGGAACATCCACATCTTTTCTCACCGTTACCAGCTCTTTGCTTAAAAACGCCTCGTCCTTTGATTCAACGAGCCTCTTCTTTACGGAAGGCTTTACCGAATCAAGCCTTCTGTAAATCTCTTCAAGGCTTCCCAGCCTGTTTATGAGCTCAATGGCTGTCTTTTTGCCAACTCCTTTCACCCCCGGCACATTGTCGGATTTGTCCCCCACGAGAGCCAGAAGGTCCGGTATGTAATGAGGCGGCACGCCGAATTTTTTAACCACCTCAAGCCCTGAAAAGAAGCTGTGTTTTAAGGGGTCGTAAACCACCGTGTCCTTATCAATCAACTGCAGAAGGTCCTTGTCCGGAGAGACGATGACCACCTTGAAGCCTTCTTCTTTTGCTTTTTCGCTGAGGGTGGCTATTATGTCGTCCGCTTCAAAGCCTTCAAGTTCAATCACGGGGATGCCCATGAGCTCGGTGAGCTTTTTGATGTAGGGCAGTTGAACGGCAAGCTCAGCAGGCATCTTGGGCCTGTGTGCCTTGTATTCTTTGAATTTCTCCGTTCTAAATGTCTCTCTTCCCGCGTCAAAAACCACCGCCATGTATTCGGGTTTGTGCTCCTTCAGTATCCGGTTCAGCATCCTGGCAAATCCGTAAACGGCATTGGTTGGTATCCCCTTTGAGCTGGAAAGGGAGGGCAGGGCGTAAAACGCCCTGTATATAAACGATGAGCCGTCAATTAGAAAAAGCCTTTTTTGAACCATTACTTGGCTACTGGGGCTTTTGTCCCTGTTTTTATGGTCACCACTATGTTGTTGAAGGATTCCTGTTTGATGTCTATGGTGCAGGAGCTTTCCATGGAGTCAAAGACCATGGTGGCGTGGTTGTCGTGGACGAACATTGAAAGCAGTTGCCATCCGTATTTAGGCATGTTCTCCTTGTAGAAGCTCACCACATCATTAAGCTTCGCCTTTCCTTTGAGGACTATTATGGCGGCGTTTACGGCTATGGACTCGTAAACAAAGGAGTTCTGGGTGTCGTAGTGGAGGTTTGGATACACCGGTATGTTGTTCATGATTCTCTCAATCTTCTGGATGGTTGTCTGGGCAGGTGGAGCCGTCTTTTCCTGAGTCTTCAGGGTTGAACAGCTTACAATCAAAAGGGCTGACATCACCGCTATGGCCATTCTTTTCATCTCTTCCCTCCAGAGTTTTTATCTCCTTTAATATTTTATCCAAGCTCGCTTCTTTCCACAATAGATGTCCCCTGCACCTGCAGTCACTGGAGCCAAAGTTCAGCCTTTCAAAACCGAGTGCCTCAAGCCTCTGAGCTATTTCGCATTCGGACGGAAAAGATTCAAGGGGAATGAGCACATACCCCACCACATCGCTCTCACCGCGGCAGGTTAGGTGGTCTATGTGCCACCTCAGCTTCTTCTCTTTTGAGAGGTGCCTTCTTATTCGGTGGAACAGGTTTTTCTTCGCCCTGCCCACGTAAAGGCATGTGCCGGGTTTTATGTGCCATCTGTGTCTTGATGTGGTGATGACAAGCTCTTTCTTTATCTTAAGCAGGAGGATATAATACATTTAAGCTTTTTCCAGGCTTCTCTGTCTGCATCTGCCAGCTCAAGCTTTTCAACCTCTTCAGGGGAAAACTCTCCTACATCGCCGCAGTCAACGGGGATGGGGGTCTGGGATGTGCGGGCAAGTATGAAGTGGAGCTTCACCAGCTTTTCCGGATATCTGTAGGGCAGGTATAGAAGCTCCCTTTCGGGGCTCACATCAATGCCGAGCTCCTCTTTTATCTCCCTTTTAAGGCTTTCAAAGGGTGTTTCCCCTTTTTCCATCTTTCCGCCGGGAAACTCCCACTTCCCACCCATGTGCTCCTTCTCTTTTCTTTTTGCCAGAATCAGCTTTCCGTCTTTAATTATTACCCCTGCCACCACGTCAATCTCTTGCATAGTTCACAATCCTATCTATTATAATCGTTGTTATGGATAGAATAGTTCACACACCGGTTCTTCTTGAAGAGGTTATATCCTTTTTGCTTCCTTATCAAGACGAGACGGTGGTTGATGCCACCGTGGGAGAGGGAGGCCATTCGGAAGCCATCCTTTCAAGGGTTAAGCCCTCTCTTCTCGTTGCGGTTGACAGGGACATGGAGATTCTGCAGAAGGCGAGGGAAAGGCTTTCTGGATTTCCCAGCGTTAAGTTCATCTACGGCAACTTTTCGGAGCTCTCCCGGCTCTTGAAGAAGGAAGGGATAGACGAAGTCTCGGCGGTCCTGATGGATTTGGGGATATCCTCCTTCCATCTTGAAACACCTGAAAGGGGCTTTTCCTTTTTGTCGGAGGGTCCCCTTGACATGCGTCTTGACAGGGTTGGCGAAAAATTCACCGCGTATGAGGTGGTGAACAGCTTTTCCGAAAAGAGGCTCTGCGAGCTCATCAGGGAGTTCGGCGAGGAGAGATGGGCAAAGCGAATCGCCAGAGCCATAGTCCAGAGGCGGAAAGAGGCGAAAATAAAAAGCACAAAAGAGCTTGCTGAGGTTGTGGCATCCGCTATTCCCAAAAGATACTGGCCTAAAAGGCTTCATCCGGCAACAAGAACCTTTCAGGCAATAAGGATTGCCGTAAATTACGAGCTTGATTCTTTAAAGTCGGGTTTGAAAAGCGCTTTCGAGGTTTTAAAGCCCGGTGGGAGGATAGTGGTCATCTCCTTCCATTCCCTTGAGGACAGGATAGTGAAGCACACCTTCAGAAGCTTTGAGAAAAAGGGCTTGGGCAGGGTTCTTACGAAAAAGCCTGTTCTTCCTTCTGACCAGGAGCTTAAGAGCAATCCCCGGGCAAGAAGCGCCAAAATGAGGGTGTTTGAAAAAGATGAAGGCTAAAGAGCTTTTTGACGGCATTTGCGGAAGGGGCATAGGAAACTGGGAGGATGTTGAGGTCAGGGGGTTGAGCGATGACTCCCGCAGGGTTAAAGAGGGGTATGCCTTTTTCTGCAGAAGGGGCGAGAGCTTTGACGGCCATGCTTACGCGGAGGATGCACTGCGGCGCAAAGCCTCTCTCATAGTGGCTGAGAAGCCACTTCCCCTTTCCGTGCCTCAGCTGGTGGTGCCTTCCGTGCTTTCAGCGGCTCAGCTTGCTTTGAGGCGGTTTTATAATCACGCAGACGCCTATCTCTTCAAAGTAGGGGTTACCGGCACAAACGGAAAGACCACGGTATCTTCCATTGTGCGCCACGGGTTTGAAGCTTTGGGCTATCCATTCGGATTGATAGGGACCGTCAACTACTTTGACGGGAAGAGGTGGATTAAGCCTAAAAACACCACTCCCGGTCTGTTTCAGCTTTGGGAGATAATGGGGGCTATGAGGGATAACGGGCTTTACGGCTTTTCTGTGGAGGTCTCCTCCCACGCCCTGAAGCAGAGGAGGATAGGGGATGTGAGGTTTGATGTTTCCGTGTTCACCAATCTGTCCCGGGACCATCTGGACTATCATAAGAGCATGGAGGACTACTTCTCGTCAAAACTACTTCTTTTCAGGGAGCACACGGAGGGATTTTGCGTGCTGAACGGGGACGATAATTGGGGACGCCGTATCGCTTCCGAAGTTAGACAGCCGGTGGTTTTTTACGGGATTGAGTCGGGAGACATCAGAGGCAGGATAGTTGATGCCTCCCTTTCCGGGATGGTGATAGAGGTTGACGGAATGAGGGCCAGAACCCTTCTGCTTGGGGAGCACAACCTTTACAACATACTCGCGGCGTATTCGGTTTTTGCCGTGTGGGGTATGGGAAAGGAGTTTCTGAAAGAGGCTCTCCCTGAGTTTCAGCCCGTTAAGGGGAGGCTTGAGCGCATTGAAAAAGACGGTATCACCGTCTTCGTTGATTATGCCCACACACCTGATGCTCTTTTTTCGGTGCTCAAGGTCTTGAAGCCCCTTGCTTCACGGAGGCTCATAACCGTTTTCGGATGTGGAGGCGACAGGGATAAGGGCAAAAGGCCTGAGATGGGGAGGGTGGCTTCTCTCTTTTCGGATGTGGTGGTGGTCACCTCGGACAATCCCAGAAGCGAGGACCCCGGAAAGATAATAGAGGATATCCTTCAGGGGATAGAAGGGGTTGAGTGTGTGGTAATACCGGACAGAAGAAGTGCCATCTTTGAAGCACTTTCCATGGCTGAAAGGGGAGATGTGATACTCGTTGCCGGAAAGGGGCACGAAGACTATCAGATTGTGGGGGATAGGGTTATACACTTTGACGATGTTGAGGTGGTGAAAGAGGCTCTGGGGATTGTGGATGAAGCTGGGTGAGCTTGTGGAGATTTTGAAAGGCAGTTTTTCAGGGGAGCGCTCCATACTTGATGGGGATTATCAGGGGCTCTCCATAGATTCCAGAAGGGAGTGTGAGGGGAAGGTCTTTGTTGCCCTTAAAGGGCAGAACTTTGATGCCCATGACTTTGTGAGAGATGCGGTGAACAGAGGTGCGGTGTTCTGTGTTGTGGAAAGGCATGTTGATGTTCCGCACCTTCTCGTTGACGATACATTAAGGGCGCTTCACGAGATAGCGAAAGCCTGGCGTCTCCGGGTTGACCCCAAAGTGGTGGGTATAACGGGCTCAAGCGGAAAGACCACGACCAAGGAGATGGTGAGACATGCCCTTTCTCACCTTGTTAAATGCTGTGCCAACAGGGGAAACGAAAACAATCTCGTGGGGTTGCCTTTAAATCTTGCCAACATGCCGTCTGATACTGAGGTTTTCGTGGCTGAGATGGGGACCAACGCCTTTGGAGAGATAGAGGCCCTTTCGCGCATTGTGCGCCCGGATGTTGCCGCTATCACCACCATAGGGGAATCACATCTGGAGGGGCTGGGGGACCTTGAGGGGGTTTTTCGGGAGAAGATGGGCATAATCTCTTCCATGAGCGGGGGAAGCCTTCTCTTTTGCAGTGAAAGCCCCTTTTTTGAAAAGGCGAAGGCTTTGTGCAGTGTGCGCGGGGTTGAAGTTGTCCCTCTGGGGAGGAAAGGGGATTTCGGATGGTTTGAAAGGGTTGGCTTTGATGCGGTCAGGTTCGTTATAGACGGCAAAGCCCTCACCGTGAGGCTTAAGGTTCTGGGAGAGCACAACGCCTACAACGCCCTATTTGCCCTTTCTGCGGTGTCGCTCCTCGGCTTTGACTGGAGAAGTGCGGCAGAAGCCCTGAGCACCTTCTCCCCTGCAAAAGGCAGGTTTGTGGTTGAACGGCTGGGGGACATAACCCTTGTGGACGATACTTACAACGCAAATCCGCTGTCCACTAAAGCCGCTTTAAGGTTTCTGTCAGGCCTTGAGGGCAGGAAGATATTTGTTTTCGGCTCCATGCTTGAGCTCGGGAAAGAGAGCCGAAGGCTCCACAGCGAGATAGGCAGTTTTGCACACGAATGCGGAATTGACATCTTGATAGCTTTCGGCGGGGATGCTAAATATGCAGCCTCTGCTTTCAGTAAAAGCGGGGGGCAGGCTTTGGTTTTTGAAAGACACGAGGATATCGTTGATTACTTGGTTTCCAGCCTCAAGAGCGGGGATAACATTCTGGTGAAGGGGTCAAGAGGTATGAGGATGGAAAAAGTGGTTGAGGGGATTAGAGATTGCTTTGGAAGCTGATATATCTTCTTAAAGCCCATTTTTCTCCCTTTAACGTCTTTAAATACATCACCTTTAGAGCTACATATGCTCTGGTCACCTCACTTCTTGTCTCTCTTTTGTTCGGGCCGTCAATCATAAACTGGTTGAAACGGCTGAAAGTGGGTCAGGTGATAAGGGAATACGGTCCCAGGACCCACCTTTCCAAGGCGGGAACGCCCACCATGGGGGGAATACTCATAATACTTGCGGTGATGGTCTCTGCCCTGGTGTGGTTCAACCTGTCCAATCCGCTGGTTCTCATTTCCGTTTTTACCCTGCTCTCTTTCGGGCTTGTGGGCTTTGTGGATGACTACATCAAGGTTACCAAAAAGAACCCTGAAGGTATAGGAGCTAAAACCAAGTTTTTATCGCAGGTTGTGCTTGCTTTAGTTATAGCCTTCTTTATAGTGAAGTCTCTCGGACCAGATGCTACTGTCCTGCAGATACCCTTTTTCAAGAGACTCCATCCCGATTTGGGGTGGTTTTACATTCCCTTTGCCGCTTTTGTGATAGTTGCTACCTCAAATGCCGTCAACATAACGGACGGCCTTGACGGGCTTGCCATCGTTCCCTTTGCCCTGTGCATGGCGGCTTACGGGCTCATAGCCTACCTTGCGGGACACGTCAAGTTTGCCAGCTATCTGAACATAATGTATATACCTTACTGTGGTGAGCTTACCGTGGTGGCGGCGGCTTTTGTGGGAGCGAGTATCGGGTTTTTGTGGTTCAACGCCCATCCCGCTGAGGTATTTATGGGGGATACGGGCTCTTTATCCATAGGCGCTACTTTGGGGGCTGTGGCTTTGATGACGAAGCACGAGCTTCTTCTTCCCATACTGGGAGGGGTTTTTGTCCTTGAGACGGTGTCTGTTATACTTCAGGTGCTTTATTACAGGCTCACCGGCGGGAAGCGGATATTCAAAATGGCGCCCATACACCACCACTACGAGCAGGAGGGTCTGCCTGAATCCAAAATTATAGTGAGGTTCTGGATAGTTTCCCTTATTTTTGTCTTAATAGGGCTGTCAACTCTTAAGATAAGGTGAGAAGATGCGCTCAATTCTCATAATGGGGTTGGGTAAGTCCGGTTTCTACGCCTCTTTGCTTGGAATAGCCGACGGCAGGTTCCACTTGATTGTGTGCGATGAGAGGATTGATGCCGCTATAAAGAAGAGAAAAGAGGCGATAATAAAAGAGGCTTTGAAAAGGCGGGTTCCGGTGAGCTTCTATCTCGGTGAAGACAGCATTCCCGATTT
>JAADEW010000100.1 GCA_013153205.1 Deferribacteres bacterium
TTCCCCCTCACAAAGCCTGCCGCCATCTATGTTGTAAGCCTTAGCCGGAGCAACGGTCATAGCCTCAATCACCCTCATAAGGGGCAGTTCCCCCTCATAAACCAGCTTCATCACCAGAGCCAAAGCGGTTTCAAGGCCGGAAATCCCAAAGGCAGCGCGGGTGTATTCCACATCCTTATCCGTCCTCGCATGAGGGGCATGGTCAGTGGCTATAACATCTATCACCCCGTTCTTTAAAGCATCCCTCACAGCCCTCACATGCTCCTCTCCCCTCAAAGGGGGATTAACCTTGGTATCAGTATCGTAAGTGGTTATCACCTCATCCGTAAGAAGAAGGTGATGGGGAGTCACCTCACAGGTCACATCAACCCCTTCGCTCTTCGCCCATTCAACAAGCTTCACCGCCCCTTCAGTGGAGATGTGGTCAAGGTGGAGCCTTCCGCCAACTCCACGGGCTATGAGAACATCCCTTGCCACCATCACATCTTCCGCACAGGAAGGCATGCCCTTTAACCCCGTAATCACCGAATACCTGCCCTCGTGCACCACCCCATCCCTTGAAAGGCTTTTGTCCTGCGGATGGTCGGCAACGGGAATGCCGAAAAACCGCGTATATTCAAGGGCTCTCCTCATAAGCTCCGAATCCAGAACGGGCTCGCCGTCGTCGGACACGGCAACAGCCCCCTCCTCCACCATGTCTCCAATCTCCGCAAGAGCCTCCCCCTTCAAGCCCTTGCTAACGGCACCTATGGGCAGAACCCTGCAAAGACCTATGCTTTCAGCCTTTTCGCGTATGTAGCGGGTTACGGCACCAGTATCATTTACAGGGTTGGTGTTAGCCTTACAGCAGACCGTGGTGAAACCACCGGCAACAGCGGCTTTACAGCCCGAAAGCAGGTCTTCCTTATACTCATAGCCGGGGTCTCTGAAGTGAACGTGAAGGTCAATAAGACCGGGGATAACCCACATGCCCCTGGCGTCTATAACCTTAACCCTGTCCTGAGGCTCTATATTCCCGCCCAGCCTCGCAATTCTGGAGTTCTCAATAAGCACATCACCCACCTCGTCCCTTCCCGTTGCAGCATCAAGTATCCTTCCCCCTTTTATGAGTATCGCGTCCATTCCTTCCCCCAGACTTTACATTGGTTTACTATCTGGTTATCCATGTTAATGAATACCTTGTCAAGGAGAGAAGAGATGGCAGTGGAAACCTTTGAGATTGAGCTGAAAACCAAAGGGACAAACCACGTGATAGACATCACTCCTCAGGTGAAAAGCTGTATTGAGCGCTCCAAAATCAAAAACGGCATAGCCTGCGTCATTCTCCCCGGCTCAACAGGCGCCATAACCACCATTGAGTATGAACCGGGAGTGGTCTCAGACCTCATAAAAGCCATAGAGAGAATAGCCCCTCAGGACATACCCTACGAACACGATAAGGCGTGGGGAGACGGAAACGGCTTTTCACACGTACGCTCAGCCCTTCTGGGCACCTCCTTCACCGTGCCTTTTGTGAGCAAAAGCCTCATTCTGGGCACATGGCAGCAGATAGTCTTTATAGAGTGCGACAACCGCCCGAGAAAAAGGAGCCTCATCGTTCAGGTAGTGGGTGAATGATTCTACTTGAGAACGGACCGTTCAAGCTCCTGTTTACAGATAAAACTTTAAGCCTTAGCTGGAAAACGGACGAGCCCGAAAAAGTAAAAGAGAACTGGCTCAGGGTAAAAAGACTGCTGGGAATCCCACAGCTGAAGATAGCCTACCTCTCTCAGGTGCACGCAAGCACGATAAAAACAGTAACAGATTACGGCTTTCAGGGATGGGGAGACGGGCTTATCTCTTCTGAAGAAGGCATTGCTCTGGTAATTTTCACCGCTGACTGCATCCCCATCCTCTTTTATGAAGAGGATTCTCAGCTATTCGGTGCCCTTCACTGCGGATGGAAGCCGCTGGCGTCCGGACTCATAGAGAATCTGTTAGAAAAGGTGAGGCTTTCGGGCATAAACCCCAAAAAGCTTAAAATTTACCTTGGTCCGGGGATAAATTCCTGCTGTTATCAGGTTGGAAAGGATTTAGCAGAGCAATTCAAGGGCTACGAAAGGTTCTTCACCGCCAGAAACGGAAGCCTTTACTGCCACTTAAAGGGGATAATCAAAGAAAAGCTCAAAAGGCAAACGGAGAGGATTTACGATATAAACATCTGCACGAAATGCAGCGGCCACTACTTTTCCCACAGAAAAGGGGACAGGGAAAGGCAGATAGGGCTGATAGTGAAGCTCCCAAAGTAAAAAGTTATACCCACCCATTTGACCTTGGAGAAAGCTTGCTGTAAAGTGGCTTTCCGCTGAAAATGTGGCTTGAATACGTTTTAATATTCGTTTTTGGCGGAATAGGCTGTCTTTTAAGATACATCACCGGAAGTGTAGTCTATGCGCTCACCAAATCTCCCCTTCCCCTAAGCACTCTAACTGTCAACGCTGGCGGGTCGTTTCTCTTAGCCCTCTTCATGGAGATAAGCTTAAACCTGATACCCATTGACCCAACCATAAGAACAGCTATAGCCGTGGGGTTCTTCGGTGGATTTACCACCTTCTCCACCTTCAGCTACGAAACGGTGAAGCTTATTGAAGAAGGTTCAGTGATACTTGCTGGACTTAACATCTTTTTTAATGTTACAATCTGCGTGGTGCTTGCCTTTTTAGGATTCTTTCTGGCAAGGAAGGTGATTTACTGATGCGAAAGATTGAAGGGGAACAATACCTGCTCAGAATCTTCATAGGCGAGGGGGACAGAATAGGACTAAAGCCCCTGTATCGGGTAATCCTTGACAAGCTGAAGGAGAGAGGATTCGCAGGAGCAACGGTGGTCAGAGGGATAGCCGGATTCGGTCCCCACAGCGTCTATCACACCGAAAAGATTTTAAGGCTTTCACGGGATTTGCCCATAATAATTGAGGTGGTGGACACCCTTGAGCAGATAGAAGCCTTCCTCCCGGAGCTTGACAAGCTGGTAAAAAGCGGCACGGTCACCATAGAGAAGGTGCGGGTTATAAAATACACCCACAAGCACGAAAACCACGGCTAATCTATAAAATAGACCACCTTTTTGCGGGAGCTGGAGCTCCTCTTGGGGAAGAGCCTGTAAAGCACAACACCCGATATAAAGCCGCCTATATGGGCAAACCAGGCAACCCCTGTGGGCATTCTGGCGGTGAGGGTTGCCACTCCATTTAAATACTGCATGAAGAACCACACCCCTATAAAGATGAAAGCCGGCACTTCCACCGTGGTGATGAAGAAAAAGAAGAAGACAAGGGTCTCCACCTTCGCCCACGGAAAGGCTATCATATAAGCGCCGAGAACCCCTGAGATGGCTCCGCTTGCCCCTATCATGGGAACGGGAGAATGGGGAGTCACAAAACTGTGAATGAGGGTGGCAAAGATGCCGCACAGAAGGTAGAAAATCAGAAATCTGAAGTGCCCCAGCCTGTCTTCAACATTGTTGCCAAAAATCCACAGGTAAAGCATGTTGCCTGCAAGATGAAAAAAGCCGCCGTGGAGAAACATACAGGTGAAAAGGGTTATCCAGACCGGTACATCGGATTTGATTACCATACCGTGTATGCTGTAGATAACGGGAGCCTTTCCGAAAGAAGTAATCTTCAGCGGAATAGCCCCGTAAGTGTATATCACCGCGTTCAAAACGGGTTTGGGCAGAGAGATTTCCCACAAAAAGACGGCAACGTTTATCGCTATTAAAGCTATGGTCACAAAAGGGAAAGTTTCAGTGGGATTCTCGTCCCTTATGGGTATCAAAAGTCATCTCCCCTCAAAATCTTCACTCCCTTTTCCTGAAGCATTGGTTTTAACACACCGGAGCCCTTCACACAATCCTCGCCTATCCAGATGTTTTCAACACCACAGGCAGGGCTTCTATCCTTCAAAACTGCAACCTCAATTCCCAGAAGCTCAACGAGCTTCAAACACTCCCTGCAACCTCTGAGCACCCTGTCGGTAACATCCTCTCCGTCTTCGTTAATTATCCGGGCACGCCCGCAGAGCACATCCCGCCCATCACCGCCGTAAAAGTTAGCCGGAGGACGGGGGGTGGGCAGTCCCCCCATCTGCTCCGGACAAACAGGGACAGGAAGAAACTCCTCCAAAAACCCTGCCAGGTCTTTCATTCTCTTGTTTCTGCCGTTATACCGGCAGTTAATGCCCAGCAAGCAGGCACTCACAAGAGCCGTTCTCTTCATATCTTTTCCACTTTGAAGACGAACTCCCCGTCTTTGGCGTCAACCACCACCTTGTAGCCTTCCTTCAGCTCGCCCTTCAGTATCAGCTCGGAAATCTTGTTCTCAATGTGGCGCTGAATGGCGCGCTTCAGGGGCCTTGCTCCCATCACCGGGTCAAAGCCTTCATCAGCAAGAAGCTCCTTAGCCGCCGGTGTGAGCTCAATGTCCATGTTCTGCTCTTTCAGCCTCTTCCTCAACTGCTCTATCTGCAGGTCAACAATCTGGAGTATGTGCTCCCTGGTGAGCGGTGAGAAGACCACTATCTCGTCAATCCTGTTGAGGAACTCGGGCCTGAAGTAGCTCTTCACCAGGTCAAGGATACGCTTCTTAGCCGCCTCAAAAGCCTCCTTGAACTTCTCAGGGTCGCGCATTATCTCCTTGTTGTTCATCATATCCCGCAGATATTCAGAACCGAGGTTTGAGGTCATGATGATGACCGTGTTCCTGAAGGAGACGGTCCTTCCCTGAGAATCGGTCAGCCTTCCGTCATCAAGCACCTGAAGGAACAGGTCAAACACTCTGGGGTGCGCCTTCTCTATCTCGTCAAGAAGTATAACGGAATAGGGCCTTCTCCTAACCGCCTCGGTAAGCTTACCGCCCTCCTCGTATCCCACATATCCCGGAGGGGCACCTATAAGCTTGGCTACGGAGTGCTCCTCTTTAAATTCGGACATGTCAAGCCTTATAAGGGCGTCCTCATCACCAAAGAGGAACTCCGCCAGAGCCTTGGCAAGCTCCGTCTTACCCACACCGGTGGGACCGAGAAAGAGGAACGAACCAAGGGGCCTTCTCGGGTCAGACACACCTGCTCTCGCTCTTCTTATAGCCTCGCAGACCGCCTTTATGGCCTCTTCCTGATTCACGATTCTCTTATGGAGATACTCCTCCATCTTGAGGAGCTTCTCCCTCTCCTCCTCAAGCATCTTGGACACGGGAACACCGGACCAGTCGGAGACCACCTTTGCAATGTCCTCCTCCGTCACCACAACATCAAGGGTGTCCCCCTCCTCTTTGCGCTTCTTGAGGAGCTTGAGCTCCTTCTCAAGCTTCGCCTTCTCTATCTTGAGCTCCGTCTCCTTATCTATGTCCTCTTTTTCCTCAGCCTCTTTTATCTGCTCGTTGAGCTTTTCAATCTTCGCCTCAAGCTCCTTTATCTTTCCGTCAAGGCCCTGCTTCTCCTCCATCTCCTTGAGCTTCTTCTCAATCTCCGCCTTTTCAGCCTCAAGTTTGGCCTTCTCCTCGTCAGAAGCCTCTTTAAGCTTTGCCTCTATCTCCTCAAGCCGCTTTTTCAGCTCATCGGCGGAAGCCTTCTGATAAACCGCCTCTATCTTCTTTTTAGCGGCCGCCTGGTCAACAACGTCTATGGCTTTATCAGGGAGCTTTCTGTCCTGAATGTAGCGTCCCGTAAGCTTCACAGCCGCCTCTATCGCCTCATCGGATATCCTTACGCCGTGATGCTTCTCGTATCTGGGACGAAGGCCTTTGAGAATCTCAACGGTGGTCTCAGGAGACGGCTCCGTGATAAACACAGGCTGGAACCTTCTTTCAAGTGCGGGGTCTTTCTCAATATACTTCCTGTATTCGTCCAGAGTAGTGGCGCCTATAACCTGAAACTCTCCTCTTGCAAGAGCAGGCTTGAGAATATTGGCGGCATCCATGGCACCTTCGGCGGCTCCAGCGCCTACCACGTTGTGTATCTCGTCAATAAAGAGTATCACATCGTCCCTGTTCTTCACTTCCTCAATGATAGACTTCAGCCTCTCCTCAAACTCACCGCGATATTTGGTTCCAGCAAGCAGAGAACCCATGTCAAGGGCAAGAATCCTCTTATTCTTGAGGCTGTCAGGCACGTTACCCTTGACAATCTCCTGAGCAAGTCCCTCAACCACGGCAGTCTTACCAACTCCCGCCTCTCCTATAAGCACGGGGTTGTTCTTCTGTCTTCTTGAGAGTATCTCTATGACCTGCCTTATCTCTTTTTCCCTGCCTATGACGGGGTCAAGCTTGCCCTCCTTAGCAAGCTCAGTGAGGTCAACGGTAAACCTCTCAAGAGCGCTCTTTTCCTCTTCTGCCATCTCTTCTCTCATACCCATCTTTTCACCCTCCTTTTTAATAGCTTTTGTTATCTGATTTAAAATGCTTCCGCCCACAGTCTTGGGATAGGAAGCCATGGCGTCAACTATGTCCGCCACTCCTATCTCCTCTTTGCCCTCGGAAGCCTTGGCAACTATCTGCTCAACGAAGTAGGAGTATCCGATTTTGTCAAACTTCTCGTTGAACAGAAGCCGCAATATTTCTCTTACCACCCTCCTCGGGTCAACGCCGCTTGCGGCAACCTGAAGAAGGGAATTTGAAATCTTCTCACCTATGTCGGCGAGATAGGCTATAACCTCCTCCGCCGCCTCCGCGGGAACCTTATGCCTCGCGGCAGCCTCCCTCACGTAATCAACAAAGGCTTTAGGAGCCTCTATCACCTCCTCCCTCAGCGTCCACTTAACGCTCGGCCTTTCAAAGTCGCTGAAAAACCTCTCAAAGAAGTCGGAGAAGAGGTCCTCACCAAAGAACTCCTCAATCAAAGACCTGCCCCTCTCCCTCACAGGGGTCCACCTCTTCACCCTCACGGCAATCTTGTCCTTCTCCCTTTCGCCTTTGAGCGCCCTGTAGAGGGATTCGTCTATCTGGAGCAGAAGGGCCTTCATCACATCGTCGGCAAAATCAATGGAATACTTAGACCTCAGCTCGTCTCGAGCTTTCATCACTGCGCTTCGATAAGATTCTTCAACAGAGGCAAGCTGAGAGTATAGGTTGTCCAGCACTTTCTCCACCTCTGCCCGGGCGCTTTTGGGGTCAACGCCCTTCTTCTCAAGCCACTTGTAGAAGGGATTGTCCTCCCTTTTCGCAAAAAGCGCCCATATAAGGTGGTCGGTATCAAGCAGACTCTCTTTTCTTTCCTTCACCCTTTTCTCAGCTAGCTTAAATATGGCCTCAAGCTTTTTATTGAACTTCGCCATAGCACTCCTCCTTTTCAAATTTTTCACCTTTAAATTTAGACCCCACTCCTAAACTTTCAAGACTATTATCAAAAAATTTTAGTCAAATGGTTTAAACTTGTTGGTGATGGGAAGTCTCCTGTCCTTACCGAAGGCTCTCGGAGTAATCTTGATGCCCGGTGGAGCCTGACGCCTCTTGTATTCGTTGGCATCAACCATGCGCAGAACCCTCTTCACAACCTCAGGTGGGAAGCCCATAGCCACAATCTCCTTATAGGACCTGTCCTCCTCAACATAGGCTTTAAGTATCGGGTCAAGCACCTCGTAGGGCGGAAGGGTGTCCTGGTCCGTCTGATTGGGCCTTAGTTCCGCAGAGGGAGGCTTAACGAACACCCTTTCCGGAATGATTTCTTTCCCCTTCCACTGGTTGTAATACCTGCCGAGTCTGTAAACGAAGGTCTTCATCACATCCTTGATAACGGCAAATCCCCCCGCCATGTCCCCGTAAAGGGTGGCGTATCCACAGCTCATCTCGCTCTTGTTTCCGGTGGTGAGAACGAGCCATCCGAACTTGTTGGAGAGAGCCATGAGTATGTTTCCCCTGATTCTCGCCTGTATGTTCTCCTCGGTAACATCTTCCGGCATGTCTCCCCACACATTTTTCCTGAGCTCCTCTTTGTAAGCTTCAAAGATTCTGGTTATGGGAACGGTATATGTCTTTATACCCAGATTCCTCGCCAGGGTCTGGGCATCCTCCAGACTCTCTTTAGAGGTGTATTGGGATGGCATAAGCACTCCAACAACATTTTCCGCACCGAGAGCCTCAACGGCTATAGCCGCAACCAAAGAGGAATCCATGCCGCCGGAAAGGCCGATTAGCACCTTCTCAAAACCGTTTTTCCTCACATAATCGTGGGTTCCAACGATTAACGCCTTCAGGACCTCTTCCTCAATGGGAGGGTTTTCCACCTTTTCGGGGACAATCTCCTCCCTTTTTCGCTCCACGAAGGAAGAGACGAAGATGCGCTCAACCACCTTTTTCGCCTCGTCAGACTCCTTCCTCATCCTGGGGTCGTGGAGCCTTATTCTCAAAACGGACTCCACATCTATGTCGGCAAAGAGCAAATCTTCCTCAAATATCTTTGCTCTGGCGATAATCTCGCCCATGGGGTTCACTATGAAGCTTCCCCCGTCAAAGACGAGCTCATCCTGCCCCCCCACCAGATTCATGTAAGCTATCATGGAGATGTTATCCATAGCCCTCACGGAGACCATCTTCTCCCTGTAGCTCCTCTTTCCCGCATAGTAAGGAGACGCCGATATGTTTATTATGAGCTCCGCCCCTGCAAGAGCCTGAAGGTGTGCCGGACCGTCGGGATACCAGATATCCTCGCAGATGTTCACCCCAACCTTACAGCCGTTTATCTCGTAAATGGTTATCCTGTCGCCCTTTTTGAAATACCGGTCCTCGTCAAAAACGGAATAGGTGGGAAGAAAAATTTTGTGATAAACATCAACGAGCCTTCCGTCGTGTATGATGGCGGCGGAGTTGTGGATGTCCTCGTCCACTCCCACAAATCCCACAACCGCCACGATATCCCCCACCTCAGCCACCACCCGATTCAACGCCTCTATGTTCTTTTCTATGAACTGGGGCTTCAAGAGCAGGTCTTCCGGCGGATAGCCGGTGATGGCAAGCTCCGGGAAGACCACTATATCCGCTTTTTTGTCCTGAGCCTTTTTCACCGCATCCAGAATCTTTGCCACATTTCCGTCAAAATCGCCCACGGTAAAGTTGAGCTGAGAAAGACACAGACGAAGCCTTTTCAACATAACACCACCCCGGACAGGATTTAACGAAAGTATAAACCAT
>JAADEW010000004.1 GCA_013153205.1 Deferribacteres bacterium
TGATGGGCGGCTATTTTCTCTATCATGCTGTTGAATCTTTTGGCGAGAATGCCCCATTCGTCTTTGCTGTCTATGTTAACCCTCACGTTGAGGTCTCCTGCTTCAACGGCTTCAGATGCGGTGGTGAACTCTTTCAGCGGTTTTAATACGAGCCTGTTGAGCAGAAGGTATATCACCACGAATATGAATCCGAGGGATAAGATAGAGTATGCCGCCATGTATATCTTTCCTGCCATGAGTTCTCTGTAAACCGATGTGGCAGGAAAAGAGATGCTCACACATCCCTTGGTCCTTTCGGTATAGTCAAAGTGGCAGTATTGGCATTCTCTCTTGAACTTTAAAGGAGCGGCAAACCTGAAAACCTTCTGGTTTTCTACGCTCACAAGCTTCCAGTAGTTTTTTCTCTTTTCCTTCCAAATTTTGTTGATGGCTTCCACTTCAAACTGGTCCGGGATGTGGTCGGGATTTTCGCTGTTTAAAACGGCAATCTTTATTTTGTAGGGGAAAATTTCTTTTGCAAAATTGGTCAGCTCCGCAACAAAGTGGGAGGGAGTTATGAGCTTGTATCCGCCTCCTTCCATCTTTACGTATATTCCTCCCTTGGAGGCTATCCAGTGTCTGCTCAGTATAACGGTGTTATATATGCCTTCTGCCTGATGTTTGAGGTAGTTGAGCATGATGGTTTCCTGTCTTCTGTTTATCCAGATGTAAAAGAGAAACCACACCACGAGCAGGGTGAAAAGAAGTGTAAATATGATTTTGCTTCTGACCTTGAAAAACATCATGCTTTAAAAATAAAAACCAAAATGCTACACTTGGCAATAGCATTGCGCTTGAGGGTAGAAAGTAGATGAAAGCCATAGCTTTTTGCGGACCTCACAATTCGGGAAAGACCACGCTGATTAAAGAGGTGGTGAACGGCCTTTCCTTGAGGGGCTACAGTGTGGGGGTGGTGAAGTCCACCAAGCACTCCTCTCTTTTTCGGGAACCCGGAAAGGACACCACCGTGTTTCTTGATTCTCCTGCTTCAGAGGTTGGACTTGTCTGCCGCTCGGAGAGCGTCGTGTTTTACAAGAGAAGGCTTGAAGTGGACGATTTGCTTTCCCTGTTTGACTGCGATTTTCTGATATTTGAGGGCTTCAGAAAGAGCTTTTTGCCAAAGGTTGCGGTCTTCACCAGCTACGAGGAGGATTACTGGAAGGGTGTTGAGAATGTGGTTGCCGTGGTGACCGATAGCGGTTTCTCGGAAAATCTGCCGTGGAATGTGCCGAGGTTTTCCCGCGGTGATGTTGATAAGGTTGTTAATCTGGTTGAAAGGCTCTCTTATGAGCATGTGGGCGCCTCTTTGTGGGTGAACGGCAGAAGGATTGAGATGAAGCCCTTCGTGGAATCCCTTTTGAGGGATGTGGTGCTTGGAGTGGTCAGAAATCTGAAAGGGGCAGAATCCCCTAAAAGGGTAAAGATAGAGATTGTCCTCTAAAGCATCAAAGCTTTTGCCACCTCTCCTTTGGCGAGGCTTTCTTTTTCTTCCGGGATGATTACGAATCCCTGACACACGGCGCTTGTGAAGTAGTTGGATGTGAGCTGGCTTCCCGCCGAGTAAGCGAAAACTTTGCCGTCTCTGAACTCAAAGTTTGCCCTTACGAAATAGACCTTTCCCTTTCGGGACTTGAAGTTTTCTGCGGCTATGACCTCTATGTAGCTGTTGTCCACCCTGCTAAATCCCTGTAGCTTCCTTACGGCAGGCATTAAAAACTCCAGCGCGTTTACGAGCATGGCGGATGGATATCCCGGAAGCCCGAAAAAGAGGGTGTCTGAAAGGGTGGCGAAGGTCAGGGGCCTTCCCGGTTTTATGTTGGTGAACTCAAACCTTATCTGCCAGCCCAGCTCGGAAAGGGCTTTCTTCACAAAGTCTGCTTTTCCCACTGAAACTCCACCGGTGGTTATAACTATGTGATGGTGCTTTGACGCTTCCTTTATAGCTTTTTTTATGCTTGGCAGGCTGTCGTCTATTATGCCCATGTAGCTTATATCTGCGTATTCTTTCAAAAGCCCTTTCAGTATGTAGGCGTTTGTGTTTTTTATGCCCCCTTCTTCAAAGGGTTCTTTTATCTCCTTTCCCGTGGCTATCACGGCAATTTTAGGCTTGAGAAAGACTTTTACCTGATAGGCTCCCACCCTTGCGAGGAGCCCGGCTATCCTGAAGTCTATCTTTTCGCCCTTTGGCACTACCACCTTTCCCTTCTGGAGCTCTGAGCCCTGTGGGTTGACGAACTGCCCCTTTTCGGGCTTTCTGTCCACCACGAGCCAGTCTCCTTCAACTTTTGCGTCTTCAACCTTTATCACGGTGTCTGCGTTATCCGGAAGAGCCGCTCCCGTTGCCACGTAACAGCTTTCTCCCGGAGAAAGCGAAATCCTTTTCTTTTCACCGGCGAGCACCTCTGCCACTATTTTGAGCCGTGCGGGCACCTTCTGTATGTCTTGGACCCTCAGGGCGTAGCCGTCCATGGCGGAGGTGGCGGTTTCCGGGATGTCCATGGGGGAGTGAACTTCCTCTGCTGTTACCCTGTTTAGAGCTTTTTCAAGGGTGACAACCTCGTGGGATAGGGTAGGTGTGCTTTCCGCTATGAGCTTTTTGGCTTTTTCGTATGCCACAACCTTTTCCATTTTATCCCCTCCCGAAAGGGCATACGGGAAATACGCATATGTTGCATCTATGGCACAGACCACCGTGAGCCTTTTTTGCCACCATCTCTTTCGTTATCCTTCTTCCGGTGAGGATGTAGGGAAGCCATACGTCAAGGGCTGTGGCTCTGAAGAAGAGGGCGGCGGCGGGAACGGCTATGACGGGGGTCTCTCCTATCCAGCCCATGGTCAGCATGTTTCCCGGCTGGATGGGGTTTCCCCTGATGAAGTTTCGGGCTTTAGCGGCTTTGATTGCCCTGTATGTCACGTCGTCCGGGTCAACGGATGTGCCTCCAGTTAGGAGGACCAGATGGTATTTCTCGCTGAACTCCTCAATCTTTTCCCTTATTCTGTCAAGCTCGTCAGGGAGTATCACCTTCTCTTTTATCTCCACCAACAGCTCTTTAAGCTTGGGGGAGAGTTTGTCGTAGAATCTGTCCCTGATTTTTCCCGTGTAGATTTCCGTTCCTGTGATTATCAAACCGGCGGTTTTAGGCGTAAAAGCCTTCACGCTTATGGCGTTCTCTCCGATTTTGACGGCTTTTTCTATCTCTTTTCTCTTGGCAACCAGCGATATGATTCTCACTGCGGCGATAACATCTCCCTTTTTTACCACCATGCCGTCGTGAATCGTGGGACAGGAAGGTTCGCCTATCATGTTGAAGCTTACGATTTTGTCAACATCTATACGGGTTACCCCGTAAACAGAGGAGTAAATCCTGATTTTGCCTTCGGAGGGCTTTTCGTCCCGATAGGTGTTTTCCCCCATAAGCGCATCGGCGAGCACAACGGCGGCTTCGTCCTCGTGTATCTCGTCGTCTGTCAGTTCAAGGACGTATATGTATTCCTTTCCGAGCCTTTTGAGCCTGGGTATGTCCTCTTTTCGTATTATGTGCCCCTTTTTGAAAGCCGCTCCCTTAAAGTTTTTGTCGAGGTTTACCTCGGTTATGTCGTGGCACAGGACCTTGCCCACCGCATCTTCAACTTTCAAAAGCTTTGCCATCTTCTTCCTCCACGGGTATTAAATGGAAATACTTAAGTGAGAGGAGAAAATCCACCTTTTTAAGAGGTTCAAGGATAAAGTTCGGTCCAAGAGATTCCGGAAGGACGAAAGTCAGCTTGTGGTTGCTGAGCTCTGCCGTAATCTCAAGATTTTCCCCTGTCTGGTTTATTTTTATGATTTTGAAGCCGAGTTTTGCCGTCTCCCTTTCCCTTTTGAGGGCAAGTGCCGATGACGGAATGAGGAGCCAGGCCTCTTTGCCGGAATATCTCTGTGGAAGGGTTATCTCGCAATTTGGCGGAATGAGGATTTTGCTCCAGTTCTCTCCGCTGTCCAGCACCTTTACCCTTACGAAGTTTTTGTGTCCCAGAAGTTTTGCCGTCTCTTTGCTGGATGGTTTGAAATAGACAGCGTTTGCCTGGCCTTCCTGCTCCACCTGACCGTTGCGGTATATTATGCAGTATCCCCCTGCGTGGAGCAGTTCTTTAACGTCATGGGTAACCATTACAATGGGTATTTCGTGTTCGAGACACATCTTCTTTATCTCCTCAAAAAGCCTTTCCTTTAAAAAGCCGTGGAGGGAGGAAAAAGGCTCATCTAAAAGCAGTATCTGCGGTTTTATGGCAAGTGCCCTTACCAGTGCTATTCTCTGGCGTTCGCCTCCGGAAAGGCTTCCGGGATATTTGTCAAGCAGCTTTTCTGTTTCGGTCACTTTAATAAGGTGCTCCAGCCACTTTCTGTCCACTCCCTTTCCGTATGTGAGGTTTCTGTAAACGCTCAGGTGGGGAAAAAGGGTGTGGCTTTGCGGGAGATAGCCCACTTTCCTCTTTTGAGGGGGAAGGTTCACTCCCTTTTCCGAATCAAAAAAGAGTCTGTCCTTTACGGATATTCTGCCTGACTCAAGAGGTATGAGTCCGGATATGGCTTTTAGTGTGAGGCTTTTTCCGGAGCCGGAGGGTCCGAACAGCACGGTTACCGCTGATGGGCTGTTCCATTCTGCATTAAGAAAGAAGCCTTTTAGCCTTTTGAAAGCCTTTACGGAGACCATCTTTCCAGAAGCCTGTTAACCGCAAAAAGCATGCTCAGCGAGACCACAGCGGATATTAGCACGAGAAGGTTTGCCCTTTCAAACTGGGCTGAGGATACGGCGTTGTAAATCTCAATGGGTATGGTGGTGGTTTTGAAGGGAATATTTCCGGCAATCATGAGGGTTATTCCAAATTCTCCGAATGCCCTTGCAAAGGCCAGCATTGCCCCTGCCGTGATACCGGCTCGTGATAGGGGAAGAGATACGTTAAAGAAGGTGTAAAGCTTTCCCCTTCCCAGAGTGTAGGAGACGTTTATGTATTCCTCATCAACGCTTCTGAAAGCGGCCTGTGCCGTTTTTACGAAAAGGGGAAAGGACGCCACGAAAGAGGCTATGACCGTTGCAAACCAGCTGAACAGTATGGTTCTGCCGAAAAATTTATATATCAGAGAGCCGACAATTCCGTGCTTTCCCAGTATAACGAGGAGAATATATCCCGTTACCGTGGGAGCAAAGACTATGGGAAGCATTATTATAAGCTCTACCGCCCGCTTCAGCTTAAATTCGCTTCTTGCAAGGAGATAGGCAAGGGGAATCCCGAAGAGGACTACGAAAGCCGTGGAGCAGACAGCCGTCTTGACCGACAGCTTCACGGCAAACAGGCTTTCTTCAGTGAGATACAGCTTCAAAGCCCCACCTTTTGAATATCTCGCTCTTTTTTTTCAGGAATTTTAAAAGCCTTTCGCCTTCGGGGGTTATAGCCGCCGCCGTAAATATTATGGGGGAGTGGCTCTTTTCAGGGAATATGCCGACGAGCTTCAGCTTTTCTTTGAAGACCACATAGTCCGAAAGATAGATTACCGCTGAGTCTGCGTTCTCCGTAATGACCCACATGGTGGCTTGAGCCACGTCGTTTGCAAGGAGCACCCTATCCCTGATGCATTCCCACATACCGAGGTTTTTCAGCGCTTCTTTTGCGTATTTGCCGAAGGGAGCGAATCTGTAGTTGCCCAGAGCGACCCTTTCTGCTCTGCACAGGTCTTTAAAGCTTTTTGCACTGAAACCTTTGGCTGAGACGAGGACCAGTCTGGTCTTTGCTATGGGAGCCTCTTTAATCACAAGCTTTTTCCTTTTGAGGTAGTCAACCCACAGTGGCGATGCCGATATGAAGAGGTCACATGGGGCTCCCGCTTCAATCTGCCTTGCAAGCCTCCCGGAGGAGGAAAAGCTTGCAAAAACCTTGATGTGGTTCTCCTTTTCAAATGCTTTTATTATCTCTTTTACAGGCTCTTTCGCTCCCATGGCACAGAAAAGATAGAGCTCTTTTGATTTGGAAGGGGTGGAAATCAAAAGAACAGCGGCTATAATAAACCAGCATGTCAGTTTCTTCATAAGATTGAGGTTTATGGAGCATTTTGTGGAAAGTCAAGAAAGGGTAGTCTGTATTTTAGCAGGTGGAAAGGGCAGGCGGATGGGAATGGACAAGGCTTTGCTGGAGTTTTGCGGAAAGCCTCTTGTGAAGTATATGGTGGATAAGGTGGGTATTTTTGCGGACAGGTTGGTGGTTTCCGTAGGAAGAAGAAGGCTTGGGCTTTCCTGCCTGGAGATAGAGGATGTGAAGGGTGAGGGACCCATAGCGGGGATTTACTCCGTTTTGCTTCACTTTGATAGGGTGCTTTTTGTTCCAGTGGACATGCCTTTGCTGGAGCCGGAGGTTTTTGAGCCACTCTGGAAGAGCTCTTTTCAAAACCACATAGCCGTGTGCAGGATAGGAGGCAGGATACAGCCGCTTTTGGGGGTATATACGAGAAAGGCTTTCACCTTTCTTGGGGAGGCTATTGACAGGGGGGATTTTTCTCTTGTCAAATTGATAAAAAGATGTCAGCCTTACCTGAAGGTTGGGTTTTTAGAGGCTGAGGATTTCGGCTGGGACCCAAAGTGGTTTATAAATGTGAATACGCTCAGGGAGCTTGAGATTGCGAAAAGGTATAAGGCTTGTTGATGTTTCTTCCAAGTTTGAGACGAAGAGATACGCAAAGGCGCGGGGCAGGATAAGACTGCCTGAAGACGTGCTTGAGCTTATAAAAAAGGGAAAGGTTTTTAAAGGGGATGTCCTTACCGTTTCTGAGATAGCAGGCGTTCTCGGTGCTAAAAAGGTGCCTGAAATTATACCCTTTTGCCACCCCATTCCCATTGACGCCATAGAGGTGACTGCAAGGGTGGAGGACGATGCCGTCTTGGTGGAGGCGGTGGTGAGCGGCGTGTGGAGAACCGGTTATGAGGTTGAGGCTGTGAGCGCCGTTAGTGCCGCTTTGATAAACATTTACGACATGTGCAAGGCTTACACCGACGATATGGTTATTGAGGACATCAGGCTTGTGGAAAAGGGCGGCGGGAAGAGCGATTGGTATGAGGATGTGAGCGGGCTGAAGGTTGCCGTGATAGTTGTGAGCGATTCAGTGTATTCTGGAAAGGCTGAGGATTCAAGCGGTTCTTCCCTGTGCAGGGCTTTTGAGGAGGCGGGGGCTCAGGTTTTGGGCAAAGTAGTGGTTCCGGATGACAGAAAGATGCTTAGAGAGGCTGTTGAGGGGTTTATTGGCTCTTCTGACATCATAGTGACCACAGGCGGAACGGGGGCGTCTCTTAGGGACATTACCCCTGAGGTGAGCGGTGAGCTGATGGTGAAAGAGCTTTGTGGACTCTCCGAGGCTATGAGGATTTTCGGGGTGAAGTTTACGCCCAAATCCCTCCTTTCAAGGGCTAAGGTGGGTGTGCTCAGGGAGGGCTGTATCCTTGTTAACCTTCCGGGAAGTGAGAAGGGGGCTCTGGAAAGCCTGTCCATAATCCTGCCGTTATTGAAGCATGCATGGAAGATGTCAAAAGGGGAAAGGCACTGATGGGGCTGGATTCTTTTGTGGACGAGGTTATGTCTCACATTAATCCAGATAGCGTTGGTATGGTCCTTGTTCACAGGGGGATAGTGCGGGGCACCTCTAAAGACGGAAGGAAGGTAAAGGCTTTGCGGGTCTCTTTTGACGAAAAGGAGATTTCTCGGATAGAGGAGGAGTTTCTTAGAAGGGACGGCATTGAGGCCGTGAGGATAAGGGTAAAGTCAGGAAAGCTCGGTGTGGGCGATGAGATTATGACGGTGGTGGTTGCTGGAAGGTATAGAAGCGATGTTATTCCGGCTCTCGAAGAGCTTCTCGCAAGGGTAAAGGACGCAATAACGGAGGAGGAGTATTATTTTTAACGGCGCTGTTCAGCCTCCGATTTCCACCATGCTCCTTTCGGCTTTCCAGCGGGGGGAGCTGATTTGGGCTTTGAGCTCAAGGGCTTCCTTTACCGCTTCTTTAAGCCTGCCTTTGTTGCCGTGTCTTAAAATCTCTTTAACGTCAAATTCCCATCCGCTGTGGAGGCATACCTTCAGCTTTCCGGATGCGGTGAGCCTGAGTCTGTCGCAGTTTCGGCAGAATGGCTTTGACACGGGACTGATGAATCCAACGGTTGCCTCAAACTCTTTGATTTTAAATTCTTTAGCCACTCCGTCCGTTCCTGCATAGCTTACCGAATACCTTTCTGAAATCCGGTTTAGTATCTCTTCATAGGGAACGAAAAGCTTTTCAAACTGATTTCTGGTGTGGGGAAAAGGCATAAACTCTATGAACCGCAGTCTAATCTTTCTGGGAAGAAAATAATCCAGAAAGTCAAAAATTTCGTCGTCATTTATATTTTTCATGAGCACACTGTTTACTTTAACCTCAAGCCCTGCTTTTTGTGCTGTTTCTATCCCTCTTAAAACCTGAGGCAGTAATGGGGTTTTGGTTATGAAGCCGAATCTATCCTCTCTCAGCGAGTCAACGCTTACATTGACTCTTGTTATCCCCGAATCCCTGAGGGAGTGTGCAAACCTTTCAAGAAGGGCTCCGTTGGTGCTTATGTAAACGGGTATTCCCATGGAAAACAGCTTTTCTGCAAACCGGCACACCCCTTTTCTGAGCAGAGGCTCTCCACCGGTTATCCGTATTTTCCTGAGCCCAAAATCCTTGAGAACGGCTATCAGCTCAATTATCTCTTCAAAGGATAGAAGCTCTTTTTTCGGCAGTTTTTTATATCCCTTGGGAAAGCAGTAGAGACACCGCATATTACATCTGTCTGTTATGGAGATTCTCAGATACATTTTGCTTTTTGTGGTTGCTACTTCTCCTGAGCTTTGGTTTCCGCTATGGGCTCCTCAATTTCTCTGGCTGCTTTTCTGAACTCTCTCAGAGCCTGTCCCATGCCTTTGGCAAATTCAGGAAGCTTCTTGGCGCCGAAAAGCAGCATGATGATGAGAAAAATGAGAAGCAGTTCTGAAAACCCGAT
>JAADEW010000080.1 GCA_013153205.1 Deferribacteres bacterium
CACGGACTCAAAACGATATCCCCGGCCGTTGCCTCAAAAACATCCAGAACCGTTATCTCATCAGGCGGAACCTTCAGCCAGTATCCACCTTTTCTGCCCTGGGTAATGCCGATGATGTTCTTCCTCGCAAGGTCGTGGGCAATCTTCACGAGAAACTGGCTGGGAACATCCATGGCATCTGAAATTTCCCTTCTGGGAACAATCCTTCCATAATTAGCAGAAAGATAAAGAACCGCTCTCATCGCATATTCCGCTGCCATAACAACTCTCAAACCACGACCTCCAAAACCTATAATATAAACTATTTTTGCCCAATTTTAAGTTTTTATCAATACTGATTGACTAAATTTTTTATTAAAATTAAAACCCCCTATAACCATTAAAAGGCGGGAGGAAAAAATGTTTTCCCATCCTTTGGTAGAAAGATACGCATCAAAAGAGATGGTGGAAATCTTCAGTCCCGAAAGAAAGTTTTATACCTGGAGGCTCCTGTGGATTGCCCTTGCAGAAGCCCAGAAAGAGCTCGGACTTCCCATAACTCAGGAACAGATAGACGAAATGAAGAGAAATGCCGGAAACCTCAATCTTGAACGGGCAAAAGAACTGGAAAGGGAGCTCAAGCACGACGTGATGGCTCACATACACGCTTTCGGAGAGCTGTGCCCCAAGGCAAGACCCATAATCCATCTTGGTGCAACGAGCTGTTTCGTAACGGACAACACCGACATAATCCTCATAAGAGACGCCCTGAAAGTAGTGATGAAGCGGCTGATAAACGCCATCAACGAGCTTAAAAACTTCTGCCTGAAATACAAGGACCTGCCGTGTCTCGGCTACACCCACCTGCAGACGGCACAGCCAACCACCGTGGGAAAGAGGGCGGCGCTCTGGCTTCAGGACTTTGTTATGGACTTCAGGGAGCTTGAGCATGTGGTTGAAAACCTGAAGTTCAGAGGGGCAAAGGGCACAACAGGGACTCAGGACAGCTTTATGAAGCTTTTCGGGCAAGACGAGGAGAAGGTGAAAAGACTGGACGAGATGATAAGCAAAAAATTCGGCTTCAAAGAGAGCTTCATAATAACGGGGCAGACCTACACCAGAAAACAGGATTTTCTCGTGGCTTCAGCCCTTTCCGGAATTGCCCAGAGCGCCCACAAGATGGGAACAGACATAAGGATACTCCAGTCTTTTAAAGAGCTGGAGGAGCCCTTCGGCAAAAAGCAGATAGGCTCGTCCGCCATGCCCTACAAAAGGAACCCCATGAAGTCCGAAAGGATGTGTTCCATATCAAGGTTCATCATGTCCCTTCTGGAATCCTTCCCCTACACCCATGCAACCCAGTGGATGGAAAGAACCCTTGACGACTCAGCCATAAGAAGAATGGCGATACCCGAAATCTTCATGGCGGCTGACAGCATCCTCATACTTGCCGCCAACATAGCACGAGGGCTGGTGGTCTATCCCAAGATGATAGAAAAGCGCCTGAAGGAAGAGCTTCCATTCATCGCCGTTGAAGAGATAATGATGGAAGCGGTAAAGAGAGGAAAGGACAGGCAGACCCTCCACGAAAAGATAAGGCAATATGCCTTTGAGGCGGCAAAAAGGGTGAAGGAAGGGGGAGAAAACGACCTGCTTCAGAGGCTCTCCGAAGACCCGGATTTCGGCCTCTCAAAAAAGGAGCTTGACGAGCTTCTCGAGCCGAAGAGATTCATAGGAAGAGCCCCCTCTCAGGTAGTTGAGTTCGTGGAGAAAGAGGTAGAGCCGCTTCTTGAAAGATACAGGGAGCTGATAGGAGAAGAGGAAGAGGTAAGAGTGTGAAGCTAAAAAAACTTCACCCGTGGGATGTCACCCCTGAGGAAGCCGTAAAGATACAAAAAGCACTCGCACGGCTCGTGGTCAAAGATGGGAAACCGGACAGGTTGAGATACATTGCCGGGATAGACGTGTCCATGAACAGGTTTGACAGGTTCGGGTATGCCGCGGTTGTGGTTTTTAGCTATCCGGAGCTTGAAGTGGTGGAGGTGGCGTCCTCAAAAAGAGAGATAACCTTCCCCTATATTCCGGGACTTCTGTCCTTCAGAGAAACGCCAATAATTGCAGAGGCTTTAGAGAAACTTAAAACCGAACCCGACGTAATATTTCTGGACGGTCAGGGAATCGCTCATCCCAGAAGATTCGGCATAGCCTCACACATAGGGGTGCTCCTCGACAAGCCCACCATAGGTGTGGCCAAAACGAGGCTTGTGGGAGAATACGAGGAGCCTCCATCCGAAAAGGGAGCCTGGAGCCCGCTAAAAGATAAAGGCGAGGTGATAGGTGCCGTTCTAAGAACCAAAAACCGGGTAAAACCGGTTTTCGTATCCACAGGGCACAGAATCTCCCTTGAAGAAGCGGTAAAGCTCACCCTTTCCGTGGCAAGGGGCTACAGAATACCGGAACCAACGCGGATAGCCCACATAACAGTCAACAGGATAAGGCGGGATGAAGGGACAAAACAGCTCAACCTCTTTGAGTGAACTGCTGAAGGAATACGAAAAAATCAAGCCGAAAATTGAAGAGAGAGTAAAAGAGTTTCAAGCCTTAAGGAGTGCGTCTGAGGAGAGGATTCTCCTTGAGCTTATCTTCTGCCTTCTCACCCCCCAATCCAAGGCAACTGTGTGCTGGAAAGCGGCTGAAAACATATACCGCATGGGATTTGACAAGCTCTCGGAAGAGGAGATAAAAGCATGCCTCAAAGGTGTTCGGTTCAAAAACAACAAAGCCAAATACATAAAGCTTGCCCTGAAAAAGTTTCTCCATCAGCCCTTGAAAAAGCACCTTGAAGAGCTCTCTGCGGAAGAAGCCCGGGAGTGGCTTGTAAAAAGCGTAAAAGGCATGGGCTACAAGGAAGCAAGCCACTTCCTGAGGAATACGGGATTTGGACTTGAGCTCGCAATACTTGACAGGCACATCCTGAAAAACCTTGAAGCCTTCGGGGCAATTGAAGCCATTCCCAAAACCCTTACCAGAAAGAGGTATCTTGAGATAGAAAAAAGGATGCGGGAATTTGCAGGCAGGCTGGGAATTGACCCAGCCCATCTTGACCTGCTTCTCTGGTATAAAGAGACCGGCTTTATCTTCAAGTAACCCTTATAGCCTTCACTTTATTCAAGCTCTTTATCCTCTTGAGCCTGTTTATCTCCAGAGGAGAAACAAAGCTGACAGCAAGCCCCTCGCCACCGGCTCTCGCCGTTCTCCCTATTCGGTGAAGGTAAAGCTCCGGGTCTTCAGGAAGCTCGTAGTTGACCACAAGCTCCACGGCTTTTACATCTATCCCTCTTGAAGCCACATCCGTGGCAACGAGCATCTTGACCTTGCCCTCCCTGAACCTTCTCATCACCGACTCTCTCTTTCTCTGGGAAAGGTCGCCGTGAATAGCGTCAGCGGAAAAGCCCAGCTTTTTAAGCCTCTCCCCGAGATTGAATGCATCCTTCTTGGTCTTCACGAAAATTATGGAGGCACCCCCGTTCAGATTTTCCTTCAGAACCTCTTTAAGAAGCTCAAGCTTCCTTCTGTAAGGCACGAAGTAGAGCTTCTCCTCTATTCTGGGAGCCATCACCTCGCTCTTCACGCTGACAAACTTGTGGTCCTCTTTGAGATACCTTCTGGCGAGTTCCCTCACCTCATAGGGAACGGTGGCAGAGAAAAACATGGTCTGCGTATTCTCAGGCCTTTTGGAAAGGATAAAGTCAATGTCCTCAATAAAGCCCATATCCAGCATCTGGTCCATCTCATCAAGAACGAAAAACCTCAGACTGGAGAGGCTCAACGCTTCCCTTTCAATCAAATCCCTTATCCTTCCCGGGGTGCCCACCAGCACCTTCACCCTGTCCCTTTTGAGAAGGGAAATCTGCCTGTTCACGGAAGTGCCGCCGTAAAAGGGAAAGACGGATATCCTCTTTTTCGCACCTATTTTTGAAATCTCATCAGCTACCTGAATGGCAAGCTCCCTCGTGGGAACCAGAATAAGCGCCTTCACCCCCCTGCTTCTTCTGCTTACAGCCTCAACTATGGGAATGCCGAAAGCCGCCGTTTTCCCCGTTCCCGTTTCAGCCTGTCCCACCACATCAAAACCTGAAAGCACGGCGGGTATCACAGCTTCCTGAATGGGCGTGGGAGCAGTATAGCCCATATCCGCCAGAGCCTTCTTCACGCTCTCCGAAAGACTTTCAAAAGTAAAACTCATAAATCACCTCTTGCAGTATAAATTTAAAAAAGCCCTGAAGGCCTGAAAGTTCAAAGCCTTCAGGGCTTACACTTCAAACCTTCAAATGCTCTTTTGACTGCCAAAGGCAAAGCTATATCCAGAAAAGGCAAAAGTCAAGAAAAAAAATAACTGGTGGTCCCGAGGGGATTTGAACCCCTGTTTCCGACTTGAGAGGCCGGTGTCCTAGACCGGGCTAGACGACGGGACCACCTCTTGGCTGGGGAGGGAGGACTCGAACCTCCACAACGGGATCCAGAGTCCCGCGTCCTGCCGGTTAGACGACTCCCCAGCGGGCAAGGTTTCTTATAGTGATGCATTCGCACAATGTCAAGAGGTAAAATCCTTCAACAGCTACCATCCACACCTTCCCCGCTTTTTTCTACCTCTGCCTTTTCCTCTTCCCCAACCTGCTCTGCAGAAATGTCCCCGGGGAAAAGCTGCCGCTTTAAAGCTCCCGGCCTCCCCACAGGCTCTGGTCAAGCCCTCAAGGGAAAGCGCTCCCACGGGGCATACGGAAACACAGCTTCCACAGCCAATACACAGCCTCTCGTCCACCTGAGCTTTCTTATCCACCACACTTATGGCAGACACGGGACAGACGGAAGCACACTTGCCGCATCCTATACACTTAGCCTCGTCCACCTTTACCATAAGTCACTCTCCCAGCTTAAAAACATTTTTCGCATAATATCCGGAATACAGAGCTCCCACCGGATTGTGGGCCAGGACCCGGTCCTTCACCACAACGGTGGTAACGGGGGCATCCGAATATCTGGTGAAGACGATGTCGTGTCCCACGCAAAGTCCCACGATGAGGTTCAACTCCGTCTTTTCCCTATTCAAAAGCAAAGCCTGCCCTATTGAATTGCAGATGGCTTCAGGTCTTTCTTCCTTTATCTTTTTGAAGCCGAGCTCCTCCTTCATTATGCCGCCCATCTTACAGCAGACAGAAACCACCTCAAACCCTTCCTTCTCAAGGATTCGGGACAGGACCTCAGCCTCGCGCCCCATGCCCACGCAGAAAGCTATGCCTATCCTCCTGTAGCCCATGCGTTTTGCAAACTCCACCACCTCATAGACCCTGCACCACTTCATGTAGCCGTCGCTCTCAATGGAGGTGGCAACCTGCGATATTTTTCTGCTTCCTTCGTCCTTAAAGAAGAGGGCTCTGCTTTCGTCGGCTATACCGAAGCAGTCCTTCCCCTGATAGCAGACCTTATTTCCGCAGTAGGCACACTTCATCTCTTCTCGCCCAATATCTCAAGGAGCCTGTCCACAATCTGCTCAAAAGCCTTAACCACCGGAGAATCGGGAGCCGCTTCAAAGAGGGGCTTGCCCTCGTCCTCAAGCTCAACCACCTTGGGGTCTATGGGGATTCTGCCCAGAAAAGGAACCCCGTATTCCCTTGCCGCCTTCTCTCCGCCTCCTATTTTGAAAAGGGCTATCTCCTTACCGCAGTGGGGACATATAAGCCCGCTCATGTTCTCTATTATGCCGAGAACCGGGACATTGAGCTTTTTGGAGAAGTTGATGCTCTTTCTGGAATCAAGGAGAGCCACATCCTGAGGCGTGGTCACAATGATTGAGCCGTCAAGCTCCTTTATCAGCTGGGCAATGCTGAGAGGCTCATCCCCTGTTCCCGGTGGAAGGTCTATTATGAGGAAATCGAGCTCCCCCCAGTTGACCTCACTGAGAAACTGCCTCAGAGCACTCATCTTCAAAGGACCCCTCCATATAACCGGGGTATCCGGTGATGACAGCAGAAAGCTCATGGAGACCACTTTCAGGTTTTCGTTCACCTGAAGGGGCTCTATGCCCTCGTCGCTCACATACAACTGCCTGCCTTCAAGTCCGAGCATCAGCGGCACATTGGGCCCGTGTATGTCCGCATCAAGAAGGCCCACCCTGTATCCCCTCTTAGCCAGGGCATATGCGAGATTCACGGAGACCGTGGTCTTTCCAACGCCGCCTTTTCCGCTCATCACCATAATCTTATGCTTTATCTTTGAAAGCCTCCTTCTCAAAAGCTCTTCCTGATGCTTCTTCTGGACATCCTGAGAACACTGAGAAGCCATAGGGCATGTGGAACAGGCCCTGTTCTCTTCCCTGCATTCACTCATGGTTTTCCTCCCCAACAAGTTTTTCCCACATCTCTTTTATCAGCTCCCCGGTTAAGGTGTTCTCCTCAACGGGGGTCTTTCCCTCCTCCTGAAGCCTCGGTATGCTTTCGTCAACGGGAATCCTCCCCAGAAGCTCCACCTTCCACTCATCACACCAGTCCTCTATCTCCTCACACCTTTCAATGTTGATGTCAAAACGGTTTATCACCACGTAAACCCTCACCCCGAAGTTTGAGCAGAGCTCAACCACCCTCTTCAAATCGTGAATCCCCGAAATGGTGGGCTCGGTCACCACCACCACATCGTCGGCACCGGTAATGGACGAAATCACCGGACAGCCTATACCCGGCGGACCGTCTATGAGAATCAGCCTTATCCCCTCCTCCTCTGCTATCTCCTTTGCCCTGTTCCTTATCACCGTGACCAGCTTGCCCGAATTCTCCTCACCGGGAACAAGCCTTGCGTGAACCATGAAACCCGCTCTGGTATCCGCCACAAACCACATACCCGCATCCTTCTCCTCAAGGGATATGGCTCCTTCAGGACAGGCAAAATAGCACAAAGCGCACCCATCACAGGAGACGGGGTCCACCTCAATCTCCTCGGTTATGGCATCGTAGCGGCAGAGCTCCCTGCACAGACCGCAAAAGTTGCAGGAAGCCCTGTCTATCACAGCCACTTTACCGCCTTTGAAGGTATGGGCTTCAAGGACTTTAGGCTTTAAAACCACATGCAAATCCGGGGCATCAACATCGGCGTCAACTATGAGCTTTTCACCGCCTAAAACGGCAAAGGACGAGGATATGGTGGTCTTCCCCGTTCCACCTTTTCCGCTTACCACAACTATCTCGCGATAAGGCTTCATACCAGTTCCTCCAGCTTCTCCCACAGCTCTCTAAAGGCGTAAAAGAGCTCCTCATCGGCGTTTATCAGAGGAATGCCCCTGGAATAAGCCTGAGCAAACTCAAAGCGGTAGGGTATCTCCATAAGAAGAGGAATACCCTCTCTTTCGCAGTATTCCTTAACACGGGACTTTCTGGACAACCCCACTTTATTTTCCACAACGCCGTAAGCAATACCCAGCTCTTTCAAAAGCTCCTCAAGTAGCAGAAAGTCGTGGTATCCGAAAGGGGTGGATTCCGCCACCACCAGAACGAAATCAACACCTTTCAAAGCTTCAACCACGGGGCACGTGATACCCGGTGGAGCGTCTATCACCACTGCGCAATCATCAGGAATCCTTCTTTTAACCTGACGAATTAGAGATGTGGCTAATGCCTCCCCCACATTGAGTCTCCCGGCAATGAAATGGACGGCTTCAGCTCTTCCCACCTCCACATAGCCTATGCCCCTTTCAACCTCGTAGATGGCTTTTTCCGGACAGACATAAACGCACGTGCCACAACCGCGGCACAGCTTGTCAAAGACGAGCACCTTTTGAGGAAGCACTGCTATAGCGTTGAACTGGCAGGCTTCCGAGCATTTCTTGCAGAAATCACACCTTGACTCGTCCACAACGGGCAAGGGAAGCGTTGCCACATCTTCTCTTTCTATCTGCGGATTCAGAAACAGAAAAGCGTTGGGCTCCTCAACATCGCAGTCAACGAAAACGCACCTTTCAGCGGCAAGAGCAAGACTCACAGCAACAGAGGTCTTCCCTGCCCCTCCCTTTCCGCTCGCCACGGCAATCTTCATCTTGATTCAAGCTCCCTAATGCGTTTTTCAAGCTCAGCAAGCCTATCTTTTATACTGTTTATCTCCTCTTTCAACTGTTTTATCTCGCTGTGAGAACCAGCCCTTTTAGAACCGGAATGGGATGAAACGGTGGCTTCAGGCTTTCCGGCAACGAGCTTTCCCATTATAAATTTCTCAACCGCTTCCCTCACCGTCAGCCCCTGCACACCCGTAACCGTCTTAACTCCCGCAGCGGAAAGGGCAGAAGCTGCATTGGGGCCCACATGCCCTGTTATCACCACTTCCGCCCCCTTCTCAGCAACAAGCTGAGCCGCCTGAACACCTGCCCCACCTGTGACTGACACATTAGGATTAGGTATGCTTTCACAACTCATGGTATTGGTATCAACAAACACAAAATACTGAGCGCGCCCGAATCTGGGGTCAACCTGAGCACCCAATCCCGCTGAAGTAGCGGTAACACACACCTTCATAACTCACCTCCATGATGCCCGCAACCCTCACCGTGCTCATGGTGCTCGCACAGGCTCCCAGAGAAGCTCTCACCTTTCAAAAGCCTGGCCAGAACATCCATCACCCTGCCGTCTGCACCCACCACCACATCTATCCCTTCGTTTTGGAAAAACTGAGCGGCTCTCTGCCCCATACCGCCGCTGACGATGACGTCAGCTCCCAAATCCTTAACAAAGGACGGTATCATACCGGGACCGTGTATGTTAACAAAAGGGTTCTCCCTCACCTCAACCGAAACAATCTCTCCGTCCTCGTCCAGCTCCACCACCACGAAATAAGGCGCTCTTCTAAAGTGCTGGGCCACCTCCGCTTCAAGTCCATGGGGACTGTCAGCCGCAAAAACAACTCTCATCTTCCACCTCCCGTAAAGCTTGTAATACGGACACTCTTCCCGCTTCTTCCCCGGACAGTTTA
>JAADEW010000060.1 GCA_013153205.1 Deferribacteres bacterium
AGAGCGTTTTGGTCACCTCGGTGAAGAAGCGGGTGAAGAACTCGTGCACCGTAACACTGCCTATTCTGGAAGAGTTTTTCTCGTAAAGATACATAATGTCAATGTCAGAGTAGTAGTTAAGCTCCTCGCCTCCCAGTTTGCCCAGGGCTATGACCGCATAAGGAATACCGCACTTTCCGAATCTGGACTCTACCGCAGAAAGAGCGTAATCACACACCCTCTCTATGGTAACGTCAGCCAATCTGCTCAACTGCTTCAAAACATCAGGAAGCTCATAAATACGAAGGAGGTCCCTTATCCCTATTTTAATGTGTTCCTTTCTCCATGACTTCACCAGAGAATCAACGAAAGGCTCTCCTTCAACCAGATTGAGCTCTATCTCCCGGTGAAGGCCATCTTCCAGAAAGAGCTCGTAAACCCACCGGGGATTCTGAACAAAAAACTTTGCCATGTAAGGACTCGCACCTATACAAAAAACAAAGTCCCTGAATTTATTGGCAGATACAAGGGCATCAATAAGTTTCCTGTCAAAGTCCTCAAGAAACCTTTCCACCGTCTCCGGATGGGGAGACCTTTCTATGAGAGCGTTTACATTCTTCAAGGGTTCGGTTCTACCTCAGTTGCATTTGGTAGCTTATCTTATTATTAAAGGGTAAAGCTCTTCAAGGGGGGAAGACTTGAAGATTTCCGTTGTGTTTGAAAACAGAAGCACATCCCCCGACTTTGTTCCCATGTGGGGATTTGCGTGTTTTATAGAAGAGCTCGGCATCATGTTTGATACGGGTAGTAATTACAAGATATTGAAACACAACATGAAAATGCTGAACATATACCACGAAAAGATAAGTTCCCTGTTCCTTTCCCACTTCCACTGGGACCACACGGGAGGGGCTTTAGACCTCTGCATGGACACGGGAAATCTGGATGTGTTCCTTTTGAGCAGTTTTTCCTCGAGATTTGTGGAAAGCCTGAAACTTTCGGGTTGCAAAACCCATACGATAGATGCCCCCACCAGACTCTGCACCTGTATAAGCACCGGAATCCTTGACGGCGTAGTTCCGGAACACGGACTTATAGTCCCCACCCCGGAAGGTTTCGTTCTGATTACGGGATGTGCTCATCCCGGTATAATTGCTATGGTTGAAAGAGCCATGGAGCTGACAAAAGAAAGGCTTTTTGGAATACTCGGCGGCTTCCATCTTTTTAACGCTACACCTCATGAAATATTAGAGATAGCCTACTACCTTGATGAGGTAACAACCGGTTTCGTAGCCCCATGCCACTGCACGGGTGAAAACGCTCTGTCCATATTCCGACAGCGGCTCAAAGGCAAGTTCCTTGAAGTAAAATGCGGGACGGAGGTGTTAATTTGAGAAAAATTTTTGCCGCTTTCTTCATGCTTTTCCTATTCTCTCCCGCTGTCTTTTCACAGCTTGAGGTTGAAGAGGCACTATTTTATCCAGACAGGGTAACGGTGATAGAAAAAGGGCTTATACTTCTTACTCAGGGCAGAAACATTTTAGGTTTTCTGCCGGCAAAAGCAGACAGAAAACACATCAACGTCGCTCTAAACTGTGATAAAGCCACTCTTATAGGGATAGACCTGGGTGATTCAAAGGAGAGTGAAGAGTATAAAAAGACGGAAAAAGACCTAAAATCCATAAAAAAGAAAATTGACGCCCTGAAAAGAGAAAAAGAGTTTTATCAACAACTTACAGACACCATCAGTCAGCCTGACTTCGTTTCAAAACAGGGAATACAAGCGGTTATGAAAGATTACAAAACACTTGCATCCACCATTTCAACCATAGACAGAACCCTCTCTTTACTTAACCAGCAGGCACTTCAACTCAAAAAGAAACTCGAACAACTGCAGAGCGAAAAGATACTCTACGCCATAGTGGACGGCTCAGACCAGTGTGAAGTTGCGGTAAGCTACACCATCCCCGAGGGAAGATGGGAACCCCTTTACGAGTTATCCTATTCAAACAACACGGTAAAACTTTCCTTAAGGGCAAAAGCCGTTCAGTTCACTCATAAAGACTGGAAAGACGTTTCCGTATCTTTCAGCTCATCCCGTCCCATAAGCTATCTCGTTATACCCCAACCCCAACCTCTGTTCCTGTATATTATAAGAAGACCTGAGAGAATACTTTCCTTTAAAGCGAAAGCACTGAGCGAAAAAAGCCTTCCAGCCGCCTCATCAGTTACTGCAGTGAGAACGGAAAGCATATTTTACTACAAACTGGAGACTCCCATCACCCTGAAAAGCAGAGAAGAGAAGCTCCTGCTCCTTGAAAGCTGGAGGTGGAGAACAAAACCGGAAAGAATCGCCGTGCCCACGAGCTCACCCCACGTTTATGTGAAAGCACGGGTTCTGCGCCCCAAGGAGCCGCTGATAAACGGACCGGTTGAGATAGTTTCGGGAAACTTTGTCATAGGAACCTCATACCTTTCAAAGCTGGAGAAGGGAAAGTATTTTGAGTTTCCGCTGGGCATAGACGAAGAGGTGGAGGTAAAAAGAGAGCTCGTTGACAAAAAGATTGACGAAAAGTGGGGCGGAGACATAGAGATATACGCAAAATACCGGATAACTCTGTTCAACAACCGGGACAGCACCGTTGAGGTAAAGCTCTTTGAACCCCTTCCCGTATCAAAGGACGAACCCATAAAGGTCAGGATACTTGAAGACTCGTTCACCATAAAACCCGACAAAATCAGCGCAACAGGAATAGCTTTCTGGAAGCTGAGCCTGAAGCCCAAGGAGAAAAAGGTTGTTGAATATGCCTTCAAGGTAAGGTATCCCAAGGACAAAAAGCTTAACATCCACTTTTGAGGAGGTATCCCGATGAGCACGGTGAGGATTGAGATTGAGCCCCCTATAGGCTGGCTTATCTTCAACAGACCGGAAGTGAGAAATGCGTTCAATGTGGAGATGTGGAAGACCGTTCCGGAGAAAGCCCTTGAGCTGGATAAAAACGACGATGTCAAAATCATCATAATGCGGGGAGAAGGAAACTGCTTCGGAGCGGGAGCGGACATAAAAGAGCTTCTTGAATACGCGGAGAAGGGGAAGGCTCAGGAATACGCAGAAGCGGTGAAATACTGCTTCTCAAACCTCGCACGGATAAACAAAATCATGATAGCCGCCATAGAAAGATACGCCCTGGGTGGAGGGTGCATGGTAGCCGCTTCCTGTGATTTGAGGGTGGCGGAAAAAGGCGCAAAGATAGGCATTCCTCTGGTGAAGCTGGGGCTTGCGGTGGAGCCTCTGGGGATAAAAAGGCTCATAGAGCTTGTGGGAGGAAGCTTTGCCATGGACTTTCTCCTCACGGGAGACCCCATACCTGAAGAAAAGCTTCTGGTTTCGGGGTTCGTCAACTTCATGGTTGAAAAGGGAGAAGCGGTCAGCTTTTCAAAAGAGCTTGCCCGAAGGCTCCTTGACCACGGACCCTATGCCCTCAAGGTAACCAAGATGATTTACAAACAATACCTGTCAGGAGAGGCAGACGAAAGGTTCATACGAAGAGCCTTCGCAAGCTGTATGGAAACCTCATCCTTCAAGGAGAGGGCAAGGAGGTTCATCAACAAAACATAACCGTGTGGTCCCTGTTTGCCCCGGTTGAAACGAGAAGAATCTCCGCCTCCATATTCTCGGCGATGTAGTTGACGTATTCCAGGGCTTCCTTGGGAAGCTCCTCCCTCTTCCTTATGCCTTTCACAGGCTTCTTCCATCCGGGAAGCTCAACATATACGGGCTTTGCCTTGAGAAGCTGTGTGTAGTGAAGGGGAAACTCATCCGTCCTCTCACCGTCTATTTCGTAAGCCACACACACCTTTATCTTCTCAAACCCGTCAAGGACATCCAGCTTGGTTATAGCAATCTTGCTGAACCCGTTCAGCCACGATGCATACTTCAAGACCACGAGGTCAAGCCAGCCGCACCTTCTGGGGCGACCGGTGGTGGCACCGTATTCACCGCCCTTTTCCCTCAACATCTCTCCAAACTCGCCCCTGTCTTCCGTGGGGAAAGCTCCTCCACCCACCCTCGTGGTGTAAGCCTTAACAACAGCCACAACATCGTCAACGGCGGAAGGAGGAACGCCCAGCCCCGTCATTATACCGCCTATGGTGGGATTTGAAGAGGTCACATAGGGATAGGTGCCGTGGTCTATGTCCAGCATGGTGCCCTGGGCTCCCTCGTAAAGGACGCTTTTACCCTCTTTCACAGCCTTTTTCATGTAGGAGGTGGTGTTGGTTATGTAGGGTTTTAGCCTCTCTCCCCACAAAAGCGCCTTTTCAAAGAGCTCATCAAAGTCAAACCCCTCTTCTCCGAAGAACTCCCTGATGAGCAGGTTCTTTATCTTCAGGATAAATTCAAGCTTCTCCCTTAAAACATCCTCCCTCAGGAGGTCCCCCATGCGAAGCCCCACCCTTGAAGCCTTATCCGCATAAGTGGGTCCAATACCTTTGCGGGTGGTGCCTATCTGCTTTTGGCCCTTTATCTTCTCGTTAAGGCTGTCCAGCAGTTTGTTGTAAGGCATGATGACATGGGCACTTTCGCTAATTAAGAGGTTATCTCCCACATAAACCCCTTCCTTTTTCAGCCCCTCTATCTCGGCAAGCAGAGACTCAGGGTCCACAGCCATACCATTTCCCATCACGCAAACGGTGCCCTCCCGAAAGATTCCGGAAGGGATAAGGTGAAGTATGAACTGCTTATCGTTTATAACGATGGTGTGCCCCGCATTGGGTCCACCTGAATAGCGGGCTACAATGTCCTTGTCGTCGGCAAGAAAATCCACAACCTTGCCCTTGCCTTCATCTCCCCACTGAGAACCTATAACGGCAACTCTCTTCATCTTATCACCTCAAACCTTTTCGAAATGAAGAAACCTTTCCTCATCTACAATAATGTCCCTGTTGTTTTCAAGCTCTATGAGCTTGAGTTTCCCCAAAGCCTTGAGCTCATCGGTTATGACTATCACCTTTCTTATGCCAACCTTTCTGGCATACTCAATGGACTCATCAAGGCTTCTCTCTATAATGTCCCTCGCCACAGCATAACCCTTGTTTCTCAAAACCTTTGCCACCTCAAGCCCCTTTCTCTTAACCTCAGAAAGGTCTATGACGAGGAAGTCCACCCTCTCTTCCTCCGGAAGCCTGCCCGAAGCCTCAACGGCTCTATACATGGCGTCAAGGTCAACGGCAAACCCCATAGCAGGCTCCGGCGAACCGTAAACCTGCATGAGCTCGTCGTACCTTCCGCCCACGGCAAGCCTCTTCCCAATACCCCTTCCAAAAACCTCAAAAAACACCCCCGTGTGGTAAGCCATACCCCTTATTTCCGAAAGGTCTATTATTATGTTGCTGTAAAGGCCATAATTTTTCAGAACGGATATAACCTCCTCAAGGTCCGTGAGGTGCCTTTCCATCTCAGGGGTAACGAATATTCTCCTTATCTCATCCAGTATCTCCTCCCCCCCGATAAAGTCCATAAGGGAAAAGAGGAGCTCCCTGCGTCTATCCTCTAAATTGTAAGCGGAGATAAGCTCTTTGAGCTCTTTTCTGTCCTTTCTGGCAAGAGCGAAGGCTATCCTCTTTCTGTCAGCCTCCTCAAAAGGCGAAAGGACCTCCCTCAAAAAGCCCACGTTGCTGATGGAAATCCTGTAGTCCTCAATGTTCAGGGCATCCAGCACCTCTTTAGAGATGGCTATCATCTCGGCTCCTGCCTCGGGCTTATCCAGCCCTATGAGCTCAAGCCCCACCTGCCACAGCTCCTTCTCCTTGGTAACGCCGTTGGCAGGCCATCTAAAAACGCTCCCGTAATAGTAAAGCCTCAAAGGCCTTGGGTGCTCCTTCATCAGGGTTGCGGCAATTCTCGCTATCTGGGGCGTGAAATCGGGCCTCAGAACGATGAGACGCCCCGTTTCTCTTTCCACAAGCTTAACGATTCCGCCCTTGAGGCTCCTATCAAGGTTCTGAAAGACATCGTCGTAATACTCAAAGAGGGGGGTAATAACCTGCCTGAACCCCCAGCGGCGAAAGACAGAGGTGATAACCTCTTTTACCCTCTCCCTTCTGGATGCTATTTCGGGGGGGTAAACCACCACCCCCCTCGGTATAAGCTGACTCAACCTCTCCCTCTTCAGTTGAGATTTATCATCTTGGCTTCAATTATGTTCGGAAGCTCTCTTATCTTCTCAAGCACATCCTGCGGTATGGGCTGGTCAACGTTGAGAAGGGCAACCGCCTTCTCACCCGGCTGGAACCTTCCCAGCCTCATGCCCGCTATGTTTATACCCGCCTCTCCCAGCAGGGTGCCTATCCTGCCTATAACCCCCGGTTTATCATAGTTGGTGAAGTAAAGCATATAACCGGAAGGTTCTGCCTCAATGGGGAATCTGTTAACCATAACAATTCTCGGAGCATCCCTCTTTATAAGAGTTCCGGACACAGAAACCTCGTCTCCGTCAGACTTGAGGGTTATCCTTATAAGACTTATGTAGCCCTCGGTTGAAGCAGAGCGGGACTCCGTCACCTTAATGCCCCTCTGCTTGGCTATGTAGAGGGCATTCACCATGTTAACGCCGTTACCCAGTATGGGCTTCAATATGCCCACGAGGGCGGCGGCGGTTAAGGCGTGGTAAATTCCCTCCTCAAGAACCTCACCCGCGTATTCCACCGTAACCTCTTTCATCCTGCCTTCGTTTATCTGAGACACAAAAAGGCCGAGTTTGGTGGCAAGGTTGATGTAAGGCTCCGCTTTGGGAAGAAGCTCCGGTTTTATGGAGGGCACATTGACCGCATGCTTTATGATACCGCGCTTGAAGTAATCAATTATCTGCTGGGCAATGGCTATAGCAACCACTTCCTGTGCCTCTCTCGTAGAGGCTCCTATGTGAGGGGTGAGCACCACATTATCAAGCTTTGTAAGAGGATGGTCAGGGGGAAGCGGTTCCTCTTCAAAAACGTCAAGGGCGGCTCCAGCAAGCCTTCCGCTTGAAAGGACCTCACAGAGGTCGTCCTCCTTCACTATCCCGCCTCTGGCACAGTTGATAAGATAAGCACCGGGTTTCATCTTCAGCAGCGCCTCTTTATTTATAAGATGCTTCGTCTCAGGGGTAAGAGGCGTGTGTATGGAGACGAAATCCGCCGTCTCAAGCAGTTCGTCCAGAGAGACAAGCCTCACCCCTAAAGAGGTGGCCGCCTCCTCCGAGATGAAGGGGTCGTAAGCTATGACCTCCATGTTAAGCCCCTGAGCCATCTTAGCCACGTAAGAACCTATCCTGCCGATTCCGATTATCCCGAGGACCTTGTTTCTTATCTCCGTCCCCATGAACTTCTTCTTCTCCCACTTGCCCTGTTTCATGGAGGCATCAGCCTGAGGTATCTTTCTGGCAATCGCCATAAGCATGCTCATAGCGTGCTCAGCGGCGGCTATGGTGTTGGCTCCGGGGGTGTTCATCACGATGATACCCTTTTCGGTAGCCGCTTCAACATCTATGTTGTCAACGCCCGTTCCGGCTCTTCCTATTACCTTGAGCCTGTCAGCCGCCTCTATCACCCTTCTCGTCACCTTAGTGGCGGAACGCACAATCATAGCGTCGTAGTTTCCTATAATATCAACGAGCTCATCCTCTTTGAGCCCTATCTTAACGTCAACATCAAAGCCCTCTTCCAGATTAAAGAGCTTTATACCCTCATCGGATATCTTGTCGCACACCAAAACCCTGTACATCTTCACTCCTCCCACAGTATTTCCTGTGCCCTTTTCACTCCGGCTCCAAGCTCAAAGGAGTAACCGAGCTCCTTGAGTATCCCCTCAACGGCAGAGATTGCAAGAACCATGTCAAACCTGGTCACATAACCCATGTGGGAAAGCCTGAATATCTTTCCTTTAAGCTTTGCCTGACCTCCGGCAATGACCACACCGTATTTATCCCTCAAGAGCTTGGGTATCTTCGCGCCGTCAATTCCCGGAGGCACCTTCACCGCCGTTACCGCCTCACTTGGGGATTTGGAGAAGAGCTCAAGCCCTATGGCTTTCATAGCCTCCCTCGTTGCTCTCGCAAGAAGGGCATGGCGCTTAAAGACATTCTCCAGCCCCTCATCCTTTATAAGCTTCAGAGATTCTCTAAGCCCTATGATGAGAGAGACGGCGGGGGTATAAGCGGTCTGCCCTTTCTGCTGGTTCTTGAGCTCCTTTTTCAGGTCAAAGTAATACCTGGGACACTTAGAACCCTCAGCGGCTTCCCACGCCCTCTCACTCAAGGTGATAAAAGCAAGCCCCGGAGGCAGCATAAAAGCCTTCTGGGAGCCGCTCACCACCACATCAAGCCCCCAATCGTCAGTCTTCACATCAAAAACGCCCACGGCGGTTATGCCGTCAACCACGCTCAAAACCCCGCGCTCACGGCACAAAGCGGCAAGCTCCTCGGTGGGGTGCTTCACGCCGGTAGAGGTTTCGCTCGCCTGCCAGAGCACCGCCTTAACATCGGGGTTTTCGTCCAGAGCCTTTGCAACGTCCTCAACCTTTACGGCTTCCCCCCACTCCACATCTATGTTCACAGGAACGACACCGTAGCTTTCGCATATCTCCGCCCACCTCTCGCCAAACTTACCACCTCTCACGCAGACAGCCTTCTCACCGGGAGAGAAGAGATTTGCCACAGCGGCTTCCATGGCACCTGTGCCGGAAGACGCAAGGATAAGCACATCCCTTTCCGTCTGGAAAACATATTTAAGCCCCTCTCTTGCCTCCTCAAACACCTCGGTAAACTGGTTGGTCCTGTGATGAAGTATTGGCTGTGCCATAGCCAGCGAAACTTCAGGCGGCACAGGAGTGGGACCCGGTGAAAATAGATAATTTTTCTTCATCTTTCACTCCCCCCAAGCTTGTGCTTTTTTTCTCTTT